>JAQTOM010000041.1:2429-12211 GCA_028713345.1 Gallionellaceae bacterium
ACCCGGGAGGCGGCGCTGTATATCGCTGCCAATGACGGCATGCTGCATTCATTCGACGCGGGGCAATGTACGGGTACTCCGGTGGTTTGTACTACGGGTACCGGCAACGAAACCTGGGCCTATGTGCCGCGCATGGTAATGCCCGGGATGTACAGGCTGGCCGATGCGGCTTACGGCGGCAACCATCGGTTCTTCGTGGACGGTTCTCCGGAAATGATGGACATCTTTGTGGGTTCTGTACAATCCGGCACTTCCGGGCTGAGCGCCGGTTGGCATACCATATTGGTGGGCGGGCTGGGCGGCGGCGGGCGCGGTTTCTATGCGCTGGATATCACCAATCCGCTGGTCCCTGTCGCGCTGTGGGAGATTTGCTCGGACAGCGCGCTGTGCCGCATTTCGGATGCAGATTTGGGTTACAGCTATGGTAACCCGGTAATTACCAAGCGCAGTTCGGATAACCGCTGGGTGGTGCTGGTTACTTCCGGCTATAACAACACGTCGTCCGGCACTGGCCAGGGTTATCTGTATGTGCTGGATGCGGTAAGCGGAGCCATCCTGAGCAAGATACCCACCGGATCCGGTTCCACCACCACGCCCAGCGGCCTGGCAAAAATCAGCGCATGGGCAGATGACGGCAATAAGAACAATGTGGCGCGCTTTGTTTACGGCGGCGACCTGAATGGCGATGTCTGGCGGTTCGACCTGGGCGCTCCGGGTACAACTGCCACGGCCTATCCTGCGTTGTCTTCGCCGGCGATGCACTTTGTCAAGCTGGTGGATGGTGCGGGCGTTGCACAGCCGATTACCACTCGTCCCGAACTGGGCGATGTGAGCGCTGTGTCGGGATCGATTGATTCGCTGAACGCCACCGGCAGGCCTGTGGTATTCATCGGCACTGGACGATTCCTGGGTACGACCGATAAGTCGAACACGCAGACGCAGACCATCTATGCCTTGAGAGACGACTTGAGCGCTTCGGTTACTCAGGTCAACTCACGGACACGGGCGGACGTTGTGCAGCAGACTATCAGCCTGGCTACTGGCACATCCAGCAATAATACGGTGGACTGGGGGGTAAAAAATGGCTGGTACGCTGATTTCCCCGCTGTGGGGGAGTTGGTCAATATTGATCCTGTTTTGGTGCTCGGAACCTTGACTGTGGTTACCAACCTTCCGGGTTCCAGCTCCTGTGAGACCGGGGGAACCAGCTATCAGTACCAGTTCAATTACAAAAACGGCAATAATGTTCCATCTGCAATCGGAGGAGCAGTGAGGAGCAAGATCGGCAATGCCTTGACGGTGGGTATAGTGGTGGTGCGTTTGCCGAGCGGCCAGTTGAGGGTGATCGCTACTTCGGCAGCGGGCGCTAAAATCAATGTAGGCCTGGATGTCAGCGGTACATCATCTACCCGCAATGTTTCCTGGCGCGAACTGCTGCAGTAGCCAAGACTCAAGTTCCGGCAAGGCAGCGGGGTTACCCGTTGCTTTGCCTTGTAATTCTATTATTTCTAATTGGCAAGCTGAACCATGTCACATAAGCGGGAATATACGGCAAAGTTTAAAGACCTGACTGTCGAACGAGTAATGGCCGGTCAAGCTAAAATCAAGATTGATTTTCCTGCGCAAGTTGGTAAAATACTGCCCCATCGTTGTGGAATCGGCTGCGACGGATTGGATTTGTATCTAAAATATTGAAGGAAAACATATGAAATATTCTGTTCTGGTTATTACGCTGTTGGCTCTGTCCGTAACCGCTTGCGGATATCCTGATCCTCCTGCACCCTATGTTCCTCCTAAAGCAACGGCAACGGCACCAGCTGATGCGCCTGCGTCTGCACCTGAAGCAGCTTCTGCAGCTGTAGCAGCTCCTGCTCCTGCTGCCGAGGCTAAGCCAGCTGAACCGGCAAAGAAATAAGCAGGTTTCGCGCAATAATAAAAAAGCCGACGCAAGTCGGCTTTTTTATTATGTGTCACCAGCAATTGTTACATCAATTCGCGCCAGTCCAGTCCATATTGCTGGGTTGCTACGGCAATCCAGTCAACGCCGCAATTCAACACTGCGCCCAACGCATTAACTGCCAACTCACGCGTATTATTCTTGCGGCTCAGGTGCGCCGCTACTATATGCTGCAAGCGGCTTTTGTCCAGCCGCGCCAGCAATGCTGCCGCAGCCGTATTATTCAGATGGCCATAGCAACCGCTGATACGCCGCTTGATGTACGGCGGGTAATCCCCGTTGGCCAGCATGCCGGCGTCATGGTTGCATTCCAGAACCAGCGCATCGCAGCCGCCTAATGTTGCCTCGATGTGTGGCGTGGAGCAGCCGGCATCGGTTAGCACACCAAGCCGTTTTACTCCATCGCTGAATACATACTGTACCGGTTCTGCCGCATCATGCGGCACGGCAAAGGGCTGTACTTGCAAATCGCCGATGGCAAAGGAGTGATGGGGGTCAATTTCTGTCAGGTTGGGCAAACTGTCCAGTGCACCGCGCTGCATCTGCCGTGTGCCGTGTGTCATCCATACCGGGATGGAATGTTTGCGCGCCAGGCGCGCTACCCCGGCGATATGGTCGCCGTGTTCATGCGTCACCACGATGCCGCTGATCCGTTCTGCCGCCAGGCCGAGGCGCGCCAGGCGTGCGCTGGTTTCGGGCAAGGTAAAGCCGCAATCCATCAGTACGCAGGTTTGTCCTGCCTGCACCACTAGCGCATTGCCCTCGCTGCCGCTGCCAAGTGATGCGAAGCGCATGGTGATGCGCAGTTATTTGCCGATGTTGCTATACAGCTTGTCGATAACCTGCTCGGTAACAGGGTTGCTCCCGCCATCGCCATTATTGGCAGCCACTTCGCAACCCGCGGTTCCACTGCGCACAGTCACCTGGGAACGGACTGGCTTGCTGTCATCGCTTTGCCAGAACATCAGATTGTCGAGCATGCCCTTTTTCTTTTCGGTCTCCTTTGTCTGCAAGAAATATATTCCGTCAGCCCGGTTTTTCTCTTCCACCGCGATGCCCACGCGCTCGAGCACCAGGCCAACCTTGCGCCAGCAGGCATCAAACGGATCACTCAGCAAAATGATTCTTCCCCCGCCAGGAATTTCCTGCAACCTGGGTGGTATAGCACCCCTCGTCGGTGCGGGTCTGGCATCGGGTGCAGTTTTGGTATCGGGCACCGCAGGTCTGGCATTGGGTGCGGGTACAGTATTCGGGGCAGCGTTTTCGCGCAAGGTCGCGCCAGGCATGGCTTGTACCATATCCTTCTGTATGCTCAGATATAACGCATCAATGATGCGTTGTGTTTCCTGATCGGTCTCGCCGCCGCCATTGCTGGCAGCCACTTCGCAGCCCGCGCTCACATCGCGCACGGTCACCTGGGTACGGTTGCCCTCCTTAAGCCAGGAAGAAAGCTTGCCGAGCGTATCCTTTTTCCTTTCGGCATCTCTTATCGGCATGAAATATATTCCTTCCTCCCTTCTTTTCCACTCCACTGCTATGCCCGCGCGATCAAGCGCCAAGCCAACCCTGCGCCAGCAAGCGTCAATCGAATCGCTCAGCATGATGACCCTTCCTCCGCTTGCGGTCTCCTGCAATCTGGGCTGCATGCTCAGGTATAACGCGTCAATGGTGCGCTGGGTTTCCTTATTGGTCTCGCCGCTGCCATTGTGTGCAGCCACTTCGCAACCCGTGCCTCCCTCACGCACAGTCACTTGGGGGCGGACTGGTTTATTGCTGTCACCCCAGAATTTCAGGCCGTCGAGTGCGCCTTTTTTCTGTTCGGCATCTTTTGCCGGCAAGAAATATATTCCATCAGCCCGGTTTTTCTCGTCCACCGCGATGCCCACGCGCTCGAGTGCCTGGCCAACCTTGCGCCAGCAAGCATCAAGCGGATCGCTCAGCAGCATGACTTTTCCTCCGCCGGCAATTTCCAGTAACCTGGGAGGCGCAGGTATTCCGGGTGCGGGTGCGGCATCAAGTGTGGCAACCTTTCCACTCAAGGACGCATCGGGTATGGCCTGTACCATGTCGTTCTGTATGTTCTGGTATAACGCGTCGATGATGCGTAGCGTTTCCTCATTGGTCTCGCCGTTGCCATCATTGGCAGTCACTTCACTGCCAGTTCTGTTTTCACGCACGGTCACCTGGTAAGTCTTGCCGTCGCCCTCGTTAATCCAGTGCTTAAACCTGCTGAACCACCCCTTCTCCTTGGCGGTGTTTGCCACATGCACAAAATAAATGCCATTGGCCCTGTCCTTGTCTTCCACGGTGATACCCGCACGCTCCAGCGCCAACCCTACATCACGCCAGCTCCTGTCGAACGGCTCGCTCAGCAAGATAACCTTGCCGCCATTGGCAAGCTCGCGCAGTTGGGGTGCGGAAGATTCAGCGGAGGCATCTTGCCCTGCACTGCCGTCCAGCTTGGACATCAGCGTTTGCAGCATGGTAATTTCCAGCACGGGATCACCCGGGCGCGATTGCCACTTGGAAGTATTGTTTTCCTTGTCCAGCACCTCTTCCTTGCCATAATGGGTGATATAGACTTCCGTGCTGCGCCCGTCCTTGCTGCGCTCAAGGCGGGTACGGTACATGTCCATTTCGCCCGAGCTATACATGCTGTCGAACGCCTTGCCGATGAGGTTGCGCAAACCACCCTGCGGAATCTTGGCGCGGTTTTCCGCCCAGTCGGTTTCCATGATGCCGCCCTGCGGGTTTTCGGATTTGATATTGAAACCGTTCTCTTGCCAGAATGCCTTGATCAACGGCCACACACTCTCCGCCTTCTCGCCCACTACCAGCCAGTGCAATGAACCGTTGCGTTCCAGACGCACACTCTTGACTTCAGGCAATAAGGCTGATCTTTTTGCACGACCGCTCTTGTCGAAATCGGAGTAGCTCACTACAGATTCCCCACTGCCGCCGGGAATGGTATAGCGATCCTCGGTTCCGGGTGTGGTCAGGTCGGGCGGGATTTCCAGGGACGGCACTTTAACCGCAGCAGACTTGTAATCGACACGCTTGCTCTCGATACCCACGGCACTGCATCCGGACAGGATCAATATTGCAAGGGGCAACGCGGAAAGACGTAGTGTTCTCATGCGGTTCCTCAAATTAACTGCTCGCGCCACTTTAAATTACTCCCGCCTGGCGCATCGCATTTTCCACCACGCCCTGCGCAGCGGCAGACAGCGGAGTGAGCGGCAGGCGTAGCGCATCCTTTATTTTCCCCATGCGCGCCACCGCCCACTTGACCGGGATCGGGTTGGCCTCGATGAACAGGTGGCGGTGCAAGCCGAGCAGGCGGAAGTTGATTTCGCGTGCCTTGGCGACCTCTCCGTTCAGGGCGGCAATGCACATCTCGTGCATCAGCCTGGGTGCCACATTGGCCGTAACCGAAATCGTGCCATGCGCACCCAGCAGCAGCAGCGCCAGCGTGCTCGCATCATCGCCGCTGTACACCGCAAAATCCTTGGGTGCACGCTGCAACAAGTCGCTGCCGCGCTCGATATTGCCGGTCGCGTCCTTGATGCCGACGATATTGGGAATCTGCGCCAGGCGCAGCACCGTATCGTTGTGCATGTCTGCCACAGTGCGTCCCGGCACGTTGTACAGGATGTGCGGCATATCCACCGCCTCGGCGATGGTCTTGAAGTGCAGGTACAGCCCTTCCTGTGTCGGCTTGTTGTAATACGGCACCACGGTCAGCGAAGCATCCGCACCGGCCTTCTTTGAGAAGGCGGCCAGTTCGACAGCTTCCCTGGTGGAATTCGCGCCGGTGCCGGCGATTACCGGGATGCGCCCGGCGGCATGTTTCACCGCCTCGGCAATCAGCATTTCATGCTCTTCCACATCCACTGTGGGAGATTCACCCGTGGTGCCCACCACCACAATGCCATCCGTACCTTGCGCAATATGAAAATCAATCAGCGCGCGAAAAGCTGCCAAGTCCAAGCCGCCATCCCCGTGCATCGGGGTGACAATTGCAACGATGCTGCCTTTGATCATGGTGTTCGCCACAGCCATATATTATAAAAAGCACATTTTAACCGAAAGCCATATGGATTGCCTGATATGGGCGGTTTAATTTTTAAAGACTGGAGCAAACAACGGGCTGCTATGGAATAATTCAATCCCTGTGAAAACCGCTCATCCACATTCAAACATGACTTTATCCAGCCTGCTCCCGGGCGAAACTGCCGTTATCGTCGCGATTCATACCGAAGAACCGCTGCACCAGCGCCTGCTGGCAATGGGTTTTCGCGCGGGCAAGCAGGTCGAACTGGTGCGCCGCGCGCGTTTCTCCGGCCCTTTGCAGGTGCGCATCGGCACTACCGATATCCTGCTGCGTAAAGTCGAGGCGGAGAAAATTACGGTGCGCCGCCCATGAAAAGAATTGCCCTGCTGGGAATGCCCAATACCGGCAAGTCCACCCTGTTCAACCGCATGACCGGCGGCGCCGCCCGCGTGGGCAACTGGCCGGGCATCACCGTGGAACTGCTTGCCGGGAAAATCCTGCTCGGCGGCGACATGGTCGAGATCGTTGACCTGCCGGGCATCTACGACCTGCACGGCTTTTCCGATGACGAGCAGGTGGTGCGCCACTTCCTGCACGATAACGTGCCGGACATCGCGCTGATCGTGCTCAACGCCACCCAGATCGAGCGCCAGTTGAGCATGCTGCTGCAACTCAAGCAGCTCAACCTGAATATGGTGGTGCTGCTCAACATGGCGGATGAGGCCAGAAAATACGGCATCACCATAGACACCGCCAGGATGTCGGAAGCGCTGGGCATACCCATCTTCCTGCTTAGCGCAAAATACGGCACGGGCTATGGCGAGGCCATGCAGGCCGTCACCCGCGCGCTGCGCTATACCACGCCCGGCCTGGCAGAAAACCTGCGTGACCAACTCAAGCAGGACGGGCAGATCGAAGTTGAAATGGCGCGCGTGTTGCAGCACTCGGTGCAAGTGCCTGCGCGCCTGCCGGACAATCTCACCAACCAGCTCGACCATCTCATGCTGCATCCCTGGCTGGGGCTGCCCATTTTCTTTGGCATCATGTACCTGCTGTTCCAGGCCATCTTTTTCTTCGGCCAGCCGCTGCAAACCGGCGTCAACGGCCTGTTCGGCTGGCTGCGCGAAGCCGCCATCGCCCCGCTGCTCGCCAGCCTGCCCGCCGTGCTGCAAGGGCTGTTGCTGGACGGTATCTACAACGGCGTGGCGACCGTTGCCGCCTTCGTGCCGCTGATCGTGCTGTTCTTTTTGTTCATGGCGATTGTGGAAGACACAGGCTACCTTTCGCGTGCCGCCTTCCTGATGGATGCGCTGATGGCCAGGATGGGGCTGGATGGGCGCAGTTTCGTGATGCTGCTGATGGGCTTCGGCTGCAACGTGCCGGCACTGATGGGCACACGCGTGATGCGTTCACGCCCGCTGCGCCTGCTCTCCATGCTGGTGATCCCGTTCTCGCTGTGCTCCGCGCGCCTGCAGGTATTCGTATTCTTCACCGCCGCGCTGTTCTCGCCAAAATCGGCCGCGCTGGTGCTGTTCAGCCTGTACCTGTTCAGTTTTGCCAGCGCCATCCTCACCGCGCTGCTGTTCAAGCGCTACTTTCCCAACACCGAACCGTTCATCCTGGAGTTGCCGCCCTATCGCTTTCCTACACTGCGCCAAATGGTGCTGCGCGGCTGGCACGAGATTTACCATTTCGTCCACCGCGCCACCAAGTTCATCGTAGCAGGCGTGGTGCTGGTCTGGCTGCTTACCCATCTGCCCCCCTCCGCCGCGCCCGCCAGCGCAGGCACCTGGGCCGGAGTGATAGGCGCATGGCTGCACCCGCTGTTTGCGCCCATTGGCATTACCCCGGAACTCACCATCGCGCTGATTTTCGGTTTTGTCGCCAAGGAGATCGTGATCGGTTCGCTCGCCGTGATTTATGGACTTGGCGGCCAAGCCTTGGGCGGCGCATTGGCGCAGCAACTGGATTGGGTGCAGGCATACAGTTTCATGCTGTTTACCCTGATCTACACTCCCTGCCTGTCCACCATCGCCACCCTGCGCAGTGAATCCAAAAATACCGGCTTCATGTTGTTTGCCATTGCGTGGTCATTGGTGCTGGCCTGGCTGGTGAGTCTTGCGTTCTACCAGAGCGCGAGGACTCTGGGATATTAGGCCGGCAATCGGCTAAAATGCCTGCTCTTTAATATTGCAGGCACGTTATGGTTCCCCATCTCACCACCGCATTGAATGGCCCGCTGCTCGATCTTGAGCGGCGCATCCTTAAAGCGCAACCCGTCATCGAACACTGGTTTCGCACGCAATGGCTGGAGCGCACCATCCCGTTTTACACCTCGGTGGACTTGCGCAACTGCGGCTTCAAGCTGGCGCCGGTGGACACCAACCTGTTCCCCGGCGGATTCAACAACCTGAATCCTGATTTCCTGCCGCTGTGCGTGCAAGCCGCACAGAGCGCCATCGAGAAAATCTGCCCGGAGGCGCGCGGCGTGTTGCTGATTCCCGAGAACCACACCCGCAATATGTTTTATCTGGAGAACGTGGCACAGATTGCACTGATTATCAAGCAGGCGGGGATGAAGGTGCGCATCGGCAGCCTGCTGCCGGAGATTGTTGAACCTGCTGTGATCCAGCTACCCAGCGGCAATGCGCTCACACTGGAGCCTTTGGTGCGGCGCGGTCGCCGTCTTGGCCTGGCGGATTTCGATCCGTGTGTGGTGCTGCTCAACAACGATCTTTCCGCCGGAGTGCCGGATATCCTGCGCAACCTGGATCAGGCCGTTCTACCGCCGCTCGCAGCCGGCTGGGCCACACGGCGCAAGTCGCAGCACTTCGCAGCCTACGACCGGGTCGCGGACGAGTTTGCCAAGCTGCTCGACATTGATCCGTGGCTGATCAATCCCTACTTTGCAACCTGCGGCAAAGTGGATTTCCAGGCGCGCACCGGCGAGGAGTGTCTGGCTGCCAAGGTGGATGCCATCCTGAACAAGATGCGCACAAAGTATGCCGAATACGGCGTGAAGGATGCCCCCTTCGTCATCGTCAAGGCCGATGCCGGCACCTACGGCATGGGCATCATGACGGTGAAAGACGCCAGCGAGGTGCGCAACCTCAACCGCAAGCAACGCAACAAAATGGCCGTGGGGAAAGAGGGGCTTCAGGTGCATGATGTGCTGGTGCAGGAAGGCATCTATACCTTCGAGAGCATAGACGACGCGGTGGCCGAGCCCGTGGTGTACATGGTGGATCACTTCGTGGTGGGCGGTTTCTACCGTGTGCATACCGGACGCGGCATGGATGAAAACCTCAACGCGCCGGGCATGCATTTCGTGCCGCAGGCAATCGAGACCTGCTGTGCCTTCCCCAATCCGGATTGCGCGCCGGACGACACGCCCAACCGCTTCTATGCTTACGGCGTGGTGGCGCGGCTGGCGCTGGTGGCGGCGGCGGTGGAGCTGGAGGAAATGGAAGCGTGATGTTGGCGGTGCCATCCAGTGGTTTGCGCCTTGTTGTTTTGAGTGTGCTTTTTCTGCTCGCTGCCTGCGGCAAGGAACCCCCAACCTACCAGGAACAAGGCTACGTGTTCGGCACGCTGGTGGAAGTCAGCGTGTACGGCGAAGATGAGGCCAGGGCACGGCAGGCGGTCACACAGGTGATGCGCGAGTTCCAGCGCCTGCACGATCTGCTGCACGCGTGGAAACCCAGCGCGTTAAGCGGCCTGAATGCAGCATTTGCCAAGGGCGAAAGCCGCGAGGTGGCACCCGAGCTGGCA
>JAQTOM010000041.1:12311-15469 GCA_028713345.1 Gallionellaceae bacterium
TTCTTGGTCAGCAGCCGCAACAAGGCGGTGCGGCTCGATCTGGGCGGCTATGCCAAGGGCTATGCGCTGGATCGCGCTGCCGAATTATTGAAGCAGCAGGGCATCCGCAACGCGCTGATCAACATCGGCGGCAATGTGCTGGCGCTCGGCGCACACGGCGACCGCGCGTGGCGCATCGGCATCCAGCACCCGCGCAAGCCGGGGCCGATTGCCACCATGGAGTTGCACGACGGCGAGGCCATCGGCACCTCGGGCGACTACCAGCGCTATTTTGAATTCGGCGGCAGGCGTTATTGCCACCTGATCGACCCGCGCAGCGGCCAACCCGTGCAAGGGGTGCAGGCGGTCACCGTGCTGACGCATGGCGCGCAAGCCGGCACATTGTCGGACGCCACTTCCAAGCCGCTGTTCATTTCCGGCAATGCGGGCTGGCGCGCTGCCGCGCAAAAGATGAACCTCGCCGAGGCGCTGCTGATTGATGGCGGCGGCACGGTGCATCTCACCGCCGCGATGCAGAAACGGCTAGAATTCACGGATAAGGCCACCGTCAGCAAGGTCGAACCGTGAGTATGCCGGAGCAGCGCTTCGAACAGAATATACGCCGCACGGTGGGCATGCGCGCACTCAAGGAAGTGCGCGACATCGTGGATGAGGATTTACGCTGGGAAGCGGTGCGCAAAAATGGCTGCACGCCTTCCTGCGCTATGGCTGGATTGTTTTATTGTTGCCAGCCTGGTTGCTGGCGTACTATTTGGGAGTGATTTGAAGCATGGTCGGAATTTTATTGGTGGCGCATAACGGCTTGGGCGATAGCCTGGTGGACTGTGTGCGGCATGTCATGGGCAATGTGCCACCCAACTTCAAGGTTCTGTCCGTACTGGCGGGCGACAACCCGCAATTCAAGGAAGACGAAGGCCGCGAGCTCATTGCGCAACTGGATACGGGCGACGGGGTGCTGCTACTGGTGGATATATACGGCGCGACGCCATGCAATATCGCGCGGCGGCTCTATCAGCCAGGCCGCGTGGAAGGAGTGTCCGGGGTGAACCTGCCGATGTTGCTGAGCGTGGTGTGCTATAGCGGAAAGCCGCTGGCGGAAGTAGTGGAGAAGGCGCTGAAGAGCGGGCGTGAATGTATTACCTTGATAGGCTCAAATCTGGAAGGATGCAATGCTGCAACAAGATGCGCTGATAATTAACAAGCTCGGGCTGCATGCGCGCGCCTCGGCCAAGCTGACCCAGACGGCCTCGCGGTTTCCCTGCGAGGTGTGGATGTCGCGCGCCGGGCGGCGCGTGAACGCGAAGAGCATCATGGGCGTGATGATGCTGGCCGCCGCCAAGGGCAGCACCATCAACATCGAGACCAGCGGCGAAAAAGAGCAGGAAGCGATGGATGCAATCCTTGCGCTGATTAACGATTATTTCGGGGAGGGAGAATGAGTTTCACCCTGCACGGTATCGCCGTCTCCGGCGGCATCGCCATCGGCCATGCCCGCCTCGTTTCGCATACCTCGCTGGAAGTGGCGCACTACACCCTGCCCAAACATCTGGTGCACGAGGAGGTGGCGCGCTTCGATGCAGCGCTGGAAAGCACACGCCAGGAACTCACCGCATTGCGCGCCAACCGCCCGCAGCAGGCCGCCGCCGAGTTCGATGCTTTCCTCGACCTGCACCTGATGATTCTCGCCGATGACCACATCAGCAAGGCGGCGCGCGAAATGATAGCCCGCGAGCAGTGCAATGCGGAATGGGCGCTGAAGGTGCAGATGGATGACCTGGTCATGCATTTCGAAGCCTTCGAGGATGCCTACCTGCGCGAACGCAAGACCGATGTGGTGCAGGTGGTGGAGCGCGTGCTCAAGACCCTTACCGGCCAGCCCGGCCATGTGCCGCCTGCGGCCCAGCATGGCGTAAACATGATACTGGTGGCGTACGACGTCAGCCCGGCGGACCTGATCCAGCTCAAGCCGCATCAATTCGCCGCCATTCTCACCGACCTGGGCGGCGCCACTTCGCACACCGCCATCATTGCGCGCGGCCTCAATACGCCATGCGTAGTCGGCCTGCACCGCGCGCGCCAGCTCATGCGCGAGAACGACATGCTCATCGTGGATGGCACGCAGGGTGTCATCATCGTCAACCCGGACAAGCAGATTCTCGTCGAATACAAGCTGCGCCAGGACCAGTGGGAACTGGAACGGAGAAAACTCAAAGGCCTCAAGACCAAGCGCGCCACCACTCTGGATGGCACGCGCATCGAGTTGCATGCCAACATTGAAATGCCGCATGATTTGCCGGATGTAAAAGAGAACTCGGCGGCGGGAATAGGTCTTTTTCGCAGTGAATTTTTATTCCTCAATCGCGACGAACTGCCGGATGAGGAAGAACAATTCGAGGCTTACCGCACCGTGGCTGAAGAAATGGAAGGATTGCCGGTCACCATTCGCACCTTCGACCTGGGCGCTGACAAGCAGATCAGCAGCACCCAGCGCGTGGCCAGCAACCCGGCGCTGGGATTGCGCGCCATCCGCCTGTGCCTGGTGGAACCGCAACTGTTCCGCACCCAGTTGCGTGCGCTGCTGCGCGCCTCGCATTACGGCAACATAAAAATATTGGTGCCGATGCTCTCCGGCGCGGCGGAAATCAACCAGACTCTGCAATTCATCGCCGCCGCCAAGCAAAGCCTGGATAGAGAGGGGGTTCCCTATAACCGCGAGGTGCAGGTGGGCGGCATGATCGAAATTCCTGCCGCAGCGCTCGCGCTCAACATATTCACCAGGAAGCTGGATTTCCTCTCCATCGGCACCAACGACTTGATCCAGTACACCCTGGCGATTGACCGCACCGACGAGGAGGTGGCGCACCTGTATGACCCGCTGCATCCCGCCGTGCTGCACCTGTTGGCGCACGTCATCGGCGGCGCCAACAAGGCGGGCATACCGGTTTCGGTGTGCGGCGAAATGGCGGGCGAGGCTGCCTACACCCGTCTGCTGCTGGGCCTGGGCCTGCGCCAATTCTCCATGAACCCGGCGCAGCTGCTCGGCATCAAACAGCGCATACTCACCACCAGCCTGCCGGAGATTGCGCCGCTCACGCAGAAGATTCTGCGCGCAGATGACCCGATGAAAATACGCGAGTTGCTGGACAGGCTGAATGCGT
>JAQTOM010000114.1 GCA_028713345.1 Gallionellaceae bacterium
GACGACCCGGTGCTGGCGGCGCGCATCGCGCAGATCAACAAGCAGGGGCGCAACGCCTTCATGGAATACCAGTTGCCGCGCGCGGTGATCAATCTCAAGCAGGGTGCGGGGCGGCTGATCCGCGACGAAACCGACCGCGGCGTATTGATGATCTGCGACCCGCGCCTGATTACAAAATCCTACGGCAGGCGTATCTGGCAGAGTCTGCCGCCATTCAAGCGCACGCGCGAGCCGGATGAAGCTATCCGGTTTCTGGTCGCGAGCATGGTCAAGCCGGCATGATCTGGTGTAAATTGCATGCCATTTTCCGTATCTCAGGGGAACAGCATGAATGAATCGATGTTGCAAATAGTGCAGGGTATAGAACGCTTCTATCCACACGCGCTGGAAAAACAATATCCACGGATCATGAGCAAAATAATCGAGTTGTGGGATGCTCCGGATATAGAGGAGTACCTTCTCGATCTGATGATCGACAAGCGCGGCGGTCGCCAGGGCTTTCCCAAGGAAGTGGCCGCCGAAATTCATTATCTGGATCAGGTGTATGAACGTACGCGCAAGACACCCAAGCCTGCTGGCCATAATCCATGGGCGACTATCGACATCAAGAAGCAGCAGGAAATCGAAGGCAGGGGCTACCAATGCACGCCGCAAGGGCTATTGAAATCGGTAGAAGCAGAGGATCGCGCGGCAGTTGTCCTGTTCATGAGTTGCGGCGTAGATGTCAATACAAGCGACGAACGCGGCTGGACTCCGCTGATGATTTCTTCGTTCAATGGCAATGAAGAAGTCGCGGAACTGCTTATACGGAACGGTGCCGATGTGCATACAAAAGACAATGGCGGTTATGGCCCGATGCACTGGGCGGCATACAACGGTTACTACAAGGTAATAAGGCTGCTGCTCGAAAAAAAGGCCGACCCGAATGGACGCAGCAATTTCGGCTGGACGCCGCTTATGCAGGCTGCCACGCGCGGGCATCTCATCGCTGCCGGGCAACTTATTTCGGGGGGCGCCGATGTCAACCTGACCAGCAAGGATGGCTGGACTGCCCTGCACAAGGCCACCGCAAATGGGTACACCGAGATTGTCAAATTGCTGCTTTCCAAGGGAGCGGATCCGGGTATGCAGTATCAGGACGGCAGCACCGTGCTTTCCATCGCCACCAAGAACAAGAACGAAGCAATTATTGCGCTACTGAAGGCGCGCAGCTAACCAGCTACCTCAGACAAACATAAACGGTTATCAAACCACCTCCGCCCACAAATCATGCGTATCCGAATCGGTGATGCGCACATTCACAAACTCGCCCACCTTGAGTGACTGGCCGTTGTCGATATACACCAAGCCGTCAATCTCCGGCGCATCCGCAGAGCTGCGCGCAATCGCGCCCTCACCGTCCACCTCATCCACCAGCACGGTGATTTCGCGCCCGATCTTGTGCCCGAGTTTTTCGGTGCTGATTTCTTCTTGTAGTTGCATGAGCCGCGCCACGCGTTCGTTCTGTTCTTCGGGCGGCACATGGTCGGGCAGTTCGTTGGCGGCGGCGCCTTCCACCGGGGAATAGGCGAAGGCGCCGACACGGTCCAGTTGCGCCTGTTCGAGAAAATCCAGCAGTTCTTCGAATTCCTCTTCGGTCTCGCCGGGGAAGCCGACGATGAAGGTGCTGCGCAAGGTGATGTCCGGGCAGATGCTGCGCCATTGCCGGATGCGCGCCAGCACGTCCTCGCTGCTGGCCGGGCGCTTCATCAGCTTGAGCAGGCGCGCATTGGCATGCTGGAACGGTATGTCGAGATAAGGCAGGATTTTTCCTTCCGCCATCAGCGGGACCACCTCGTCCACATGCGGGTAGGGATATACGTAATGCAGGCGCACCCATGCACCGAGTTCGCCCAGCGCCCGCGCCAGTTCGGTCAGGCGCGTCCTGAGCGGCCTGCCGCCCCAGAAACCGGTGCGGTACTTTATATCCACACCGTAAGCGGAAGTGTCCTGCGAGATCACCAGCAGTTCCTTCACGCCCGCATCCACCAGGCTCTGCGCCTCCTGCATCACATCGCCCACCGGGCGGCTCACCAAGTCGCCGCGCAGGCTGGGAATGATGCAGAAGGTGCAGTTATGGTTGCAGCCTTCGGAAATTTTCACGTAGGCGTAATGCTTGGGGGTTAGGCGCACACCTTGCGGCGGCACGAGGTCATCATAGGGGTCGTGCAGCTTGGGCAGGTGCGCATGCACCGCTTCCATCACTTCATCCGTTGCATCCGGACCGGTGACCGCCAGCACCCTGGGGTGCGCCTGCCGCACCACCTCGCCCTTGGCGCCGAGGCAGCCGGTGACGATGACCTTGCCGTTCTCGGCCAGCGCCTCGCCGATGGCGTCCAGCGACTCCTCCACCGCGCTGTCGATGAAGCCGCAGGTATTGACCACCACCAGGTCGGATTCGCGATAGCTGCCGGAAATGAGGTAACCCTCGGCGCGCAGGCGCGTGAGGATGTGCTCGGAATCCACCGTTGCCTTGGGGCAACCCAGCGAGACAAAGCCGACGCGCGGCGGGAATTTTTTCTTGCTCATTTATATTAAGACCTTAAAAACTTCTATTACGGAAGACATGGAAGAGGCAAGCCAGCATGAAGCTATTGCGTGGCTGGTGGTGCTATTCCGCCATCAGCACCATCATTATTCCCACCGTCGCCACACCCAGCATGATCAGCACCGCCTGCTGCACGGTGTCGCGCAATTGCGCGCGCTTGTGCAGGCCGGGTATCAGGTCGGCCACGGCGACATAAATCATGCTCGCCGCCGCCAGCGCCAGCAGCGACGGTATCCACGACTGCATGGTGTGCAAGGTAAGATAACCCAGCACACCGCCCGCCACCGAGGCAAAGCTGGAGATGAGGTTGAGTTGCAGCGCCTTGGCCTTGCTGTAACCGGAGTGCAGCAGGATGGCGAAGTCCCCCACCTCCTGTGGAATCTCGTGCGCGATGATGGCCAGCGCGGTGACCATGCCCAGGCGCATATCGGTCATAAAGGCGGCGGCGATGATGACGCCATCCACAAAGTTGTGGAAAGTGTCGCCCACCATGATCATCATCCCGCTGCGCCCGTGATCGTGGCCATGTTCAGCTTTCAGCAACTCGTGCGCCTCGCAGTGCTCATGGTGGCAGTGCCGCCACAGCACCAGTTTTTCCAGCACGAAGAACAGCAGGATGCCGAACAGCACCGTACCGCTCAGCGCGGCCACATTGGAGGTGAGCTTGATTGCCTCCGGCAGGATATCGAGGAACACCGCGCCGAGCAGCGCACCGATGGCATAACTCACCATGGAGCCGACATGGCGTTGCATGCGAGTATTGAGCGCGAATACTGCGGCGCCCAAAACGCTCAACACCCCCCCGGCAATGCTGGCGGCGATAATCCAGGCCAAGACACTCATGTGAACTCAGATAAAATGGAAGGCGTGGATTATAGCGGATTGCAGAGTGGTGGATTGCGCAACATGCCAACTGCAAATACTCCTGCAGAAACTGCATTTTAAAAGTTGAATTTGTCTAG
>JAQTOM010000042.1:0-5773 GCA_028713345.1 Gallionellaceae bacterium
ACCGCAGCCAGATTCACCAGCCCGTTCATCGCCATCCACGGACAGTGGCTGCAGCTGGTGCAGGTCGCGCCGTAACCGGCAGTGGGCGCTTCCAGGAATATCTTGCCGGGCGACAGCATTCTCATCTTGTGCAGGATGCCGTTGTCGGTGGCCACGATGAATTCGCGCGCAGCCAAGGTTTGCGTGGCCTTGATGAGTTGCGTGGTGGAACCCACCACATCGGCCAGCGCCACTACCGCCGGGGGCGATTCTGGATGCACCAGCACCTTGGCATCCGGGTGCTGCGCCTTGAGCTCGGCCAGTTCTTTGGCCTTGAACTCGTCATGCACCACGCATGAACCCTGCCACAGCAGCATGTCCGCACCGGTCTGCTGCTGGATGTAATTGCCCAGATGGCGGTCCGGCGCCCACAGGATTTTCTGCCCCTGTTCCTTGAGATGCCTGACGATGGGCAGCGCGATGGAGCTGGTCACCATCCAGTCGGCGCGCGCCTTGACCGCCGCGCTGGTATTGGCATACACCACCACGGTGCGATCCGGATGCGCATCGCAGAACGCGGCAAACTCGTCCGCCGGGCAGCCCAGATCGAGCGAGCATTCCGCTTCCAGGTCGGGCATCAGCACGCGCTTTTCCGGGTTCAAGATTTTTGCGGTCTCGCCCATGAAGCGCACGCCCGCCACCACGATGGTCCTGGCCGGATGCTGGTGGCCGAAGTTGGCCATGTCCAGTGAATCGGAAACAATCCCTCCGGTCGCCTCGGCCAGGTCCTGCAAGTCGGGATGCACGTAATAATGCGCCACCAGCACCGCATCCTGCTCTTGCAGCATGCGCTTGATACGCGCGATCAGCTCCGCTTTCTCTGCCGCATCCGGTTCGCGCGGCTTCCTCGCCCAGGCCTGCTCGGTGCTGCAACTGGCGCCGGCATGGGGGTGATCGTAAGCAATGGAAATGACATTCTCAGGCATAGCGCATTCTCTCAGGTAACTGCAAAATCGCCGCGCGGTTACTCGGTGAAAAAACTTTTTCCGCCGCCGCCTGCCACGGCAGCCACATATGACTCAAATGCTCGCGCGGCGACAGCCGGGCAGGCAACATGGACGGCAATTCCAGCCCGAACACATGCTCGGTGTTGTGCGCGGTGCCGGGCGGGTAGCGGTGTCGCCACACCGGATAAATATCGTACACGTTTTGCACATGCCAGTCGGTTAACGTATAAAGACCGGCATCCAATCCGGTTTCCTCGAACACCTCGCGCACCGCCGTCTCGCGCAGAGTTTCGCCTTCATCCTGGCTGCCGGTAACCGATTGCCAGTAACCGGGATGGTCGGCACGTTCCAGCAGCAGCACCTCCAATGAGGAAGTGTAGATCACCGCGAGCACCGAAACAGGAATTTTGTATTGCATAAGAGTTGGACTAACAGAAAAAAACCCAGAACGGCCTGCCCTGTAACTTCCAGAACTCCACCGTGTCCTCCAGAATTTCCGTGGCGACATTGTGGTCATCATTCAGCCCGAGCGTGTCTCCGCCGTTGCGCAACAGCAGCACATAACCCGGAGAGGTGTGCCAGGAAAGGTCGCCCAACGCATCGGCCAGCGCATCCCAGTTGGCGCCGAACCAATCCGGCGCATGGACTGCCTGTGCGAGAGCGGCGAGAAACTCGCCCTTGCCTTGCACCGCAGCCAGATCCGCATCAAACAAGGCAAAACCTGCCTGCGCGGCAGCCGCACGCAACTCGTCCACGCCGCACCCGAGACGATATGCGCCAGCCTCGTTCACATTTTTCAAACGCAAAGCAAGATTGTCCATACACTACTCCTGAATGCGCCTGAAAGTCCGGTAATGGTCGCCGCTGTAATAACACTCGACCGGAGCGCCGCAGACGATGCGCCGTGCGCCGCGATTACGCGCACCCGGCGTCTGCACCGTGTATTCATGGTAATAGCCGCGCGGCTGTTGCGGCAGGCGCTTCTCGAAATTGCCGAATACCACGCCGTCGCGCGGATAGGGAAACGGCCCGCCCTGCCTGATGAGCCGCAAGGTGGTGCGCGCCTCAGTCGGCAATTCCGCCACATTGACGGATGCCGGCACAGCATGACTGTTACGCGAACGCTGGTCGTAAGCACAGGCTTGAGTGGATACCAATGCGAACAGCATGGCAAATAAGACAGACAGATATTTCTTGAATGGCGCCCCAAATAACCCGTCATTCCCGCGAAGGCGGAAATCCAGTTTTATTATTGAGCCAGATTCCCGCCTTCGCGGGAATGACGAACTCTTGGTTTTAGATGACTCTTCCGGAAGAGGCTTCACACATTATTCCTCAAGGAAATAATCGGAATCTATTTTCTTGATTTCGTAAGTCGCAGCGAGCGACACTCCGACATTGTGGTCTATCATCAGGTTTGCCAGTAACGAACCGTTAATCAGCACCACCTTGTTGTCGATGTTGCGAACGTATTCCACCGCTTCTTTGGTAAAGTCTGAAGTGGTAATGAATACGCCCTTCTTTGCACGCTGCCCCTGCAAGGCTCCGACAAACTTTTGTATCTCTGGGCGGCCAACCATACCTTCCCAGCGTTTTGCCTGGAGATAAATTACATCCAATCCCAAACGGTCTTCGTGAATGACGCCGTCTATGCCTTCATCGCCACTGCGGCCAATGGCGCGACCGGCATCCTGGCGCGTGCCGCCGTAACCCATCTTGACCAGCAATTCGACCACGAGGCGCTCAAAGAAAGAGGGGGAACAAGATTTAATACGTTGCAAAATCTCTCCAGCTAATTCCTTGCGTATTGTTCTTGCGCCCCCCTCAATTAACTCCTCCGGGGTTTCACTTTGCGCAGGTGCTGTAGAAGCCACTTGCTGCTGAGTTTCGGTTTGCTCAGAATTATCTTTGAACACAACGTATTCTGGAAATTGCTCCAGAAATTTCATATTGATTACAGAAGGTGAGGACTTAAGAACATTTCTCCCTCTTTCCGTAATTTGAAAATACGCACGCCTTGGTTGGTCAATCAACCCGGCCTTTTTCAAATATGTTTTTGCCCAAGCAATGCGATTATCAAACGTGGGATACCGCCCACTCGGCAAGAGTTGCTGACGTTCCTCATCGACCAAATTAAATTCTTTGGCTAGCAACTCAACAACGTCACGCAAGCAATATTCGCGGCCATCCCCAACCACCTTCAACAACGGCAACATCAAGGTCTGAAAGTCAGGAATCGCCATGTTTTATTCCTTTGCAATCTCCACCGTAGTCTGCACCTGCTTGCGCAGGTGAATGTGCAGCTCGCGTAACTGTTTCTCGTCTACCGCACTGGGTGCCTGGGTCAGCAGGCACTGCGCGCGCTGCGTCTTGGGGAAGGCGATCACGTCGCGGATGGATTCGGAGCCGGTCATCATGGTGACGATGCGATCCAGGCCGAAGGCCAGCCCGCCATGCGGCGGCGCGCCGTATTGCAGCGCGTCGAGCAGGAAGCCGAATTTGAGCTGTGCTTCTTCCGCGCCGATGTTCAGCGCACGGAATACCTGCGACTGCACGGCCTCCTGATGGATACGCACCGAGCCGCCGCCGATTTCCGAGCCGTTGAGCGCCAGGTCGTAAGCCTTGGCCAGACACTTGCCGGGATCGGTTTCCAGCAGCGCCAGATGTTCGTCCTTGGGCGCGGTGAACGGGTGATGGCAGGCGTTCCAGCGCTTGGCCTCGTCGTCGTACTCGAACATGGGGAAGTCCACCACCCACAATGGCGCCCAGACCGCGCCGCTGACATAATTCTTCTCATGGCCGATCTTGCCGCGCAATGCGCCGAGTGCATCGTTCACCACCTTGGCCTTGTCCGCGCCGAAGAAAATGATGTCGCCGTTTTGCGCACCGGTGCGGGCCATGATGGCCTTCAGCGCAGCCTCGTTCAGGTTCTTCACGATGGGCGATTGCAGGCCGATCTCATTCAGCTGCGTCACATCGTTGACCTTGATGTAGGCCAGCCCCCTCGCCCCGTAGATGCCGACAAATTTGGTGTATTCGTCGATCTCACCGCGCGTGAATGCGGCGCCGTTCGGCACACGCAACGCCGCCACGCGGCCATCGGGCGAATTGGCCGGGCCGCTGAACACCTTGAACGCCACATCCTTCACCGTGTCGGTTACTTCGGTGATCTCCAGCGTCACGCGCAGGTCGGGTTTATCCGAACCGAAACGCGCCATCGCCTCGGCATGGGTCATGCGCGGGAACGGATTGGGCAAATACACATTGAGCACTTCCTTGAACACGGTGCGCAGCATGTCCTCCATCAGCGCCATGATCTGCTCTTCGGAGAGGAAGGAAGTCTCGATATCCACCTGGGTGAACTCGGGCTGGCGGTCGGCGCGCAGATCCTCATCGCGAAAGCATTTGGTGATCTGGTAATAGCGGTCGAAACCCGCCACCATCAGCAGCTGCTTGAACAACTGCGGCGATTGCGGCAGCGCGAAAAATTCGCCCGCATGCACGCGCGACGGCACCAGGTAGTCGCGCGCACCTTCCGGCGTGGATTTGGTCAGCATCGGAGTCTCGATGTCGATGAAGCCGCAGCCATCCAGAAAGCGGCGGAACGACATCGCCGTCTTGTAGCGCAGCATCATGTTCTTCTGCATCTGCGGGCGGCGCAGGTCGATCACGCGGTGCATCAGGCGTACGTTCTCGGACAGGTTTTCGTCGTCCAGCTGGAACGGGGGCGTGACGGAGATATTCAGCACTTCGATCTCGTGGCACAGGATTTCAATTTCACCGCTGCCGATATTGGGGTTGTCCGTACCCTCCGGACGGCGGCGCACGCGGCCTGTCACCTTGAGAACGAATTCATTGCGCACCGATTCGGCGGCCTTGAACATCTCCGCGCGATCCGGGTCGCACACCACCTGCGCCAAGCCTTCGCGGTCGCGCAAATCAATGAAAATCACCCCGCCGTGGTCGCGGCGGCGATGTGCCCAGCCGCACAGGGTAACGGTTTGGCCGAGGTTGGAAACATTCAGGAGTCCGCAATAATGAGTTCGCATAGTTCAATCAGTCTAAAAAATCGGAAGAAGTTACTTGGAGGTACCGGGGGGCAAGGCATTGGAAACAGGCGCCACCACCCCCATCGAGATAATGGATTTCAGCGCCACATCCACATTGATGTTCAGCTCAATGGTGTCTGCCTTGCGCACGTAAAAATAGAAGCCGTTCACCGGGCTGGGGGTAGTGGGAATGAACACCCCCACATACTCCCCGTCCATGTACGAGGCGATCTCGCCGCTCGCCTCGCTGGTCTGGAACGCCAGCGACCAGGCCTCTGGATGGGGGTAGCGTACCAGCAGCACCTTGCGGAAAGCCTGCCCGTTGCTGGACAGCAGCGTATCGCTCACCTGCTTCACGCTCTTGTAGATCGCGCTCACGAACGGAATGCGGTGCAACATGCCATCCCAGTAGCTCAACAGGCGCTGCCCGAACATATTGCGCGTCAGCAAACCGGTGCCCACCAGGATCGCCACGGTAAGAATCACGCCCAGGCCGGGAATATGGGAGACAAGCCAAGTGTCCCGCAAACTCGCCGGCAGCAGCAGCAGGGTCTGGTCCATCGTACTGATGGTTACCTTCAGCACCCAGATGGTGATGCTGAGTGGAACCCAGACCAGCAGGCCGGTTAGCAGGTATTTCTTCACGCGCTGCCGTCCGCCGCCGCACAAGCGCAGCTTGATCCGCAAGGCGTTTCTGCCTTGGTTTCAGGCTTGGCTTCTGGTTTGGCATCAGCCGTT
>JAQTOM010000042.1:5873-14772 GCA_028713345.1 Gallionellaceae bacterium
CAATCCAGTGGCTCACTGCCCAGTGGCGGGCTGGAGCGGGGAGGCATTGGCAGCCGCCTGCATGGCGGCCTGGTCGCGCACTAACTGCCTGACCAGCGGTTGCTGGTCGTCGCTGTTACCCCACTGATCGAAGTACACGAGGTCTTCGATGGGCAGACGCGGCAGCCAGCCGGCGGCTTCGAGTTCCGGTTTGGCAAAGAAGTGGCTGACATAGCCGACGCACAGGTAGGCAATCGGAGTGATGCCCTTGGGAATGCCGAGGGCCGCCTGCAAGGCGGGTTGGTTGAAAATGCTGACCCAGCCGACGCCCAGGCCCTCGGCCCGCGCCGCCAGCCAGAGATTCTGTACAGCGCAGACGCTGCTGTACAGGTCCATGGTCTTCATGTGGGTGCGCCCCACCACCACCGGGCCGGCGCGCTCGCGGTCGCAGGTGATGCAGATGCCGACGGGCGACTCGACTATGCCTTCCAGCTTGAGCGTCTTGTAGGTGGCGCGTTTGTCGCCTTCGAACATCTCCGCCGCTTCGGCGTGAGCCTCGGCAAATGCTGCATGCACCTTGCGCTTGATCTCGTCCGACCGCACCACAAGAAAATTCCACGGCTGCATGAAGCCGACGGAAGGCGCGTAATGGGCGGCGGTGATAATGCGGCTTAACACCTCGTCCGGCACGGCCGTGGGCAAAAACTGGCCGCGCACGTCGCGGCGGGAGAAGATGGCCTGATAGATGGCTGCTTGTGCTTCGGCGGTGAAGGCGTGGATGTCCTGACTGGCTTGTTGCGTATTCATGGCAATTCCCCTTGCGTAAAAAGTGGACGCCCGGCCCGGCCTTGCGGGGCGTAAACTTTCCAGGCCGGTCTTCTGACTCGGATTCAACTGCCACCAGCGCCTTCCCGGATTTCTCCAGTGGCTTAATGCCGGGGCATCTTCCTCACAGCGTTGGGCACGTGGCGGATTCGCACCGCCTTCCCGATTCTCCCTGCGCCTTGCGGCGGCGGGCACCTGAAGCGCGCGATGATCCGTGAGTGAGCCTTGCTTGTCAAAGTATTGAAGGGAAACCGGGCTGTTAACTGGTTCCCTATGGTAGCCGAAGGCGAACGGCGCCGAGGCTTTTGGCATCTGCGCATATTTAAGGGACGAAGGAATTCAGGCACTGGCTCGCACCCCACACATAACTGTCAACAACAAAAAACCCAGCCTATACAATGATAGGCTGGTAGTTATTTACAACAGTACTTTAGGTATACCTCAAAACGGAATATCGTCATCAAAGTTATCGAAGCCGCCACCCTTGGCAGGCGCGGGTTTGCTGGCTGCGGGCGTGCCGGACGGTGCGGCAGCGGGCTTGTCCACCACTTCAAAGCTGCCGCCGCCACTGGATTTCCCACCCAGCATCTGCATCTCATTCACAATGATCTCGGTGGTGTAGCGATCCTGCCCTTCCTTGGTCTGCCACTTGCGTGTTTGCAGCTTGCCTTCCACGTAAATCAGCGAGCCTTTCTTCAGGTACTCCCCGGCGATTTCCGCCAGGCGGCGATAAAACACCAAGTTGTGCCATTCGGTTTTTTCCTGTTTTTCTCCGCTCTTGTCCTTCCAGTTTTCCGAAGTGGCCAGGTTGGCGTTGGTCACCGCCTCGCCGTTGGTCATGTAACGCGTTTCCGGATCCTTGCCCAGACGTCCCACCAGTATCACTTTATTCACCGACATTTCACGCCCCCCTCAAAGTTGTCACGTTTTTCACGATTGCCCCTCCCCCCTGCGGGGGAGGGCTGGGGTGGGGGAACGCCCTATGCGCTCCGCCTCACCAGTTGCTCTACAGCCTTCTCATCAAATCCCTGCATATCCACCTTGAGGCAGGCCATGCCCTCCACCGCCGCCACCATGACTTCACGCACGCCCCGCACTTGCGCCAACTGCTGCTGCAACAAACTGGAACCGGCCTCGTCGAGTTGCGGCAGGCGATACATTTTGGTGCGCACCGCGGCAGGCACTTCCATCGTGCTCGCCGCCCATAACCAGAGCAGCAGCAGCACAATAGCAAAAACAAATATCGCATTGCCACTGAAATATTGCATCAGCAAACCGCCCATGGATGCGCCACAGAACGCACCGAGAAACTGCACGCTGCTGAACACGCCCATCGCCGTACCCTTCGCCGCCAGCGGGGCGGTCTTGCTCATGAGCGAGGGCAGGCTGGCTTCCAGCACGTTGAATGCGGTAAAAAACAGCGTCAAGGCCAGCGCCACACCCCATACGCTGTGCTGCAACAGCAGCAGCAACAATTGCCCCAGCGCCGCCAGCGCGATCGAGCCGGTGAACACCAGCTTCATTTTAGCCTTTTTATCCGCAGCGATGACGGGCGGGATCATCAGCACAAAAGCAGCCAGGATCACCGGCAAATACACATGCCAGTGCTGCGCCCCCTCCAGGCCATTGTTCTTCAGGATGAACGGCACTTGCATGAACACCGACATCAGGATCGCGTGCAGCGTGAAAATCCCGAAATCGAGGCGCAGCAAATCCTTGTTGCGCAACACCTCGCCCAGCTTCCTGGTAGAGGCCTCGCTCTCGGAATGGAAGCGTGTGATGGCCGGGTTGGGGATCACATACGCCACCACCAGCATGGCCAGCAGCGCCAATACGCCGGTGAGCGCGAAGATGCCGGGTACGCCTAGCGCATGGTACAGCACCGGCGACAGCACCAGCGAAACCGAGAAGGTGACACCGATGGTGATGCCGATTATCGCCATCGCCTTGGTGCGATGCTCCTCGCGCGTCAGGTCGGCGGCCAGCGCCATCACCGCCGCATTCAGCGCACCCGCGCCCTGAATCACGCGCCCGAGAATGACCCAGTAAATGTCATGCGCGCCAGCCGCGATGAAGCTGCCCAGGGCGAACAGCAGCAGGCTGGCATAGATCACCGGCTTGCGCCCGTAGCGGTCGGACATCCAGCCGGCCGGTATCTGCAAAATGGCTTGCGTCAGGCCATAAGCGCCCAGCGCAATCCCGACCAGCACCTTGTTGTCGCCGCCAGACAGGTGTTCGGCATACAGCGCAAATACCGGCAGCACGATGAACAGCCCCAGCATGCGCAGGCCGTAAATACCGGCCAGGCCAAAACTGGCGCGCCGCTCGTCGGGAGTCATGGAATCTTTGTTGTCTTGCATGAACAGATTGGAATTAAGGCAAAAAACCCGCGCATTCTAGCAGGTCGCACCATCCACTGACAGCACCGCCTGTGGACTGTGTTGCGGGGACGTACCGGGTAGTTACGGACAAGTCCTATTGCCATTTCCATAATTGGCGACAGTATTTGCGACAACCCTGCCATGCATTATGGAAATCTCAATAAGATGCCCGCAGAAAAAACGCGGTGTAAATTGGTGATGCCAGCGCATGCCACGCGGTTTATCATTGCAACCAATGGGGCCCATCTTGGCTCTGCAATCTAACTCACATCGGGATGGAAATAATCATGAGCCAACATTATCTCAATCCTCTCTTCGCTCCAAAATCCGTTGCCGTATTCGGCGCCAGCGACCGGGTTGATTCGGTCGGCCAGATCGTGTTCCAGAACATGCTGGAAAGCGGCTATGAGGGCGGCTTGCATCCCATCAATGCCAAGAATCCTGAAGTGCAGGGGCGCAAGGCCTATGCCACGCTATCGCAGATTGGCGAGCCGGTGGAGCTGGTGGTCATCGCCACGCCGCCGAGAACCGTGCCCGACATCATCGAGGATTGCGGCAAGCATGGCGTCAAGGCGGCGGTCATTATTACCGCAGGCTTTGGTGAAACCGGCCCCGAGGGTCAGGCGCTGGAGCGCACGGTGCTGGAGAACGCACACCGTTACGGCATACGGCTGATCGGGCCGAATTGTCTCGGCGTGATGCGCCCCGGCATCGGCCTCAATGCCACATTCAACAAGGGCGGTGCCAAACCGGGCAACCTCGCCTTCGTGTCGCAGTCCGGCGCGCTGTGCACCGCCATCCTGGATTGGGCGCAGAGCAATGACGTGGGGTTTTCCAGCGTGGTGTCCATGGGTTCATCCGCCGACGTGGATTTCGGCGAGATACTCGATTATCTGGTGTTCGATCAGCAGACCCAGAGCATCCTGCTGTACATCGAAGGCATCCGCAACGCGCGCAGTTTCATGAGCGCGATCCGTGCCGCTGCGCGCGTCAAGCCGGTAATCCTGGTCAAGGTGGGGCGCCATGCCGCAGGCTCCAGGGCGGCCATGTCGCACACCGCGTCGCTGGTGGGTTCCGACGACGCATTCGACGCCGCCGTGCGCCGCGCCGGCGTGGTGCGGGTGCAGACCATCACGCAGCTATTTTCCGCCGCCAAGGCACTGTCTTGCGGTTTTCACCCCTCCGGCAACCGGCTTGCCATCGTCACCAATGGCGGTGGGCCGGGCGTGATGGCCACCGACCGTGCCGCTGATCTTGGGCTGGTCATCGCCACACTGTCTGACGCAACCATCCAGCAGCTCAACGAGGTGCTGCCGCCTAACTGGCCGCACGGCAATCCGGTGGACATCATCGGCGATGCGCAGGCCGACCGCTATCACCATGCGGTCAAGGCCTGCCTGGAAGACCCCAACGTGGACGGTGTGCTGACCATACTCACGCCACAGGCCATGACCAAGCCGCTGGAGGCCGCACAGGCGGTGATTGAACTTGTCGGCCAATATAAAAAACCGCTGTTGACTTGCTGGATGGGTGAAGGGCAAGTGTCCAAGTCGCGCGCTGCCTTCATTCATGCCAAGCAACCTACTTTCCGCGCACCGGAACCGGCGGTGGAAGTGTTTTCTTATCTTTCAGCCTACTATCAGAACCAGAAGCTGCTGATGCAAATGCCGGGGCCGCTGTCGCATCATCTGGAGCCGGATGTGGAAGGCGCACGCATGATTATCGAGGGTGCGTTGCAGGACAGGCGCAAGGTTCTCAACGAAATGGAATCGAAGGCGCTGCTGGCAGCTTTCCATATTCCCGTGGCGCAAACCATGGTCGCCCATTCGCCCAACGAGGCGCTGCTGATCGCGCAACAACTGGGGCTCCCGGTGGCGATGAAAGTGAACTCGCGCAATATCACGCACAAGAGCGATGCGGGCGGCGTCAAGCTCAATCTCGGCAATGCGCAGGCCGTGCGCGCGGCCTATCAGGAGATTTGCGAAAACATCAAGCATAACCGCCCCGAGGCGCATATGGACGGGATTTCCATCGAGCCGATGATTGTCAAGGCGAACGGGCGCGAGCTGATGGTGGGCGTAACCAACGACGGGGTATTCGGGCCGATCATTACCTTCGGCGCGGGCGGCACGCTGGTGGAAGTGATGGGCGACCGCGCCGTGGCGCTGCCTCCGCTCAACAGCTTCCTGGTCAAGGACCTCATCCAGGACACGCATGTTGCCAAAATGCTGGGCGCCTTCCGCCATATGCCACCTGCCAATATGGAAGCGCTGGAAAGCGTGCTGTTGCGCGTGTCGGAGATGGTGTGCGAACTGCCGATGCTGATGGAGATGGACATCAACCCGCTGATCGTGGATGAGCACGGCGTGCTGGCCGCCGATGCGCGCGTGATGGTGGAGCTGCGCCAGCCCAGCGCCGACCGTTATGCCCACATGGCGATTTACCCGTATCCCACCCACCTTATCAGCAACTGGCAACTGGCCGATGGCACCGACATCACCATCCGCCCGATCCGCCCCGAGGATGCAGAGGTTGAGCAAAAATTCGTGCATGACCTGTCGGAGGAATCGCGTTATTTCCGCTTCATGAACAGCGTGCAGGAACTTACCCCGACCATGCTGGTGCGCTTCACCCAGATTGACTACAGCCGGGAAATGGCGCTCATCGCGGTGACCGAAGAGCACGGCAAGGAAATCGAATTGGGCGTGACACGCTTTACCACCAACCCGGATGGAGAGAGCTGCGAATTCGCCCTCGTCGTCGCCGACAGAATGTGCGGCAAGGGTCTCGGCCAGAAGCTGATGACTGTCCTGATGGACGCCGCCCGCTCCAAGGGACTCAAGATCATGGAAGGCGAAGTGCTCAAGAACAACAGCAATATGCTGAAACTCATGACCCGGCTCGGCTTCACCTGCGAAACCAGCGCGGAGGACGACAGTATCAAACAAGTCCGCAAGATACTGTGATGTAAGCGCCATGCACACCGCCTACATTACCCATCCCGCCTGCCTCAAGCACGACATGGGGGCAGATCACCCCGAGTGTCCTGCACGTATCCAGGCTATCGAGGATCAACTGATTACCTCCGGCCTGTTGCCATTCCTTGACCGGCACGAGGCGCGGCAGGCAACCGTGGAAGAACTGACGCGCGCCCACGAGCGCGACTACATCGGGAATATATTCAGTCAGGCGCCAAGCTCCGGTCTGATTTATCTGGATGCCGACACCGCGATGAACCCGTATAGTCTCGAGGCCGCTTTGCGCGCCACGGGGGCGGCGGTGATGGCGGTGGATATGGTGATGTCCGGCAAGGCGGAAAATGCCTTCTGCAATATCCGCCCCCCCGGCCACCACGCCGGACGCAGCAGTGCAGCAGGTTTTTGCATCTTCAATAATGTGGCGGTGGCAGTGGCGCATGCACTGGAACACCACGGTTTGCAGCGCGTAGCCATCGCCGATTTCGATGTGCATCACGGCAACGGTACAGAAAATATTTTCCACGACGACCCGCGCGTGATGCTGTGTTCCACCTTCAGGCATCCCTATTATCCCTATTGCGGCGCCGACAGCGGCAACGAGCACATCATCAATGTCCCGCTGCCCGCCGGAACACCGGGTGACAAATTTCGTGCCGCCGTGACGCAGCACTGGTTACCGGCGCTGGAGCGCTTCCAGCCGCAGATGCTGTTCATCTCGGCGGGATTCGATGCCCATGCGGAAGATGACATGGGCGGCTTCGGCCTGAGGGAAGCCGATTATGTCTGGGTGACTGAAATACTCAAGGATATTGCCGTCCGCCACGCCAACCGCCGCATCGTTTCCGTGCTGGAAGGCGGCTATGCCCTGCATGCCCTGGGGCGTAGTGCGACGGCACATATCAGGGTGCTGAGTGGGTTATGATATTGGCCTGAAGGCGCACAATTTGACCCGATCATCAAAGGAGGAGTTATGTATTCCATTTCACGTACCGTTTCAATTTCAATCATGGCCTTATTGCTCACCGCCTGCGGCTCTGTCCAGGTGGGGCGGGATTTCGATGCGCGCTCGGCGGGATTGAAAATCGAACGCGGCGTCACCACGCAAAACCAGATACGCGGCTGGCTTGGTGCGCCGACCGGCACGGGAGTTAATGTGGATACGGGGGGCGAACGCTTCGACGAGTGGACGTATTACTTTGCTTCCGGAAAACTGTCCGACATGTCAGACGCCAAGGTGAAGACGCTGCAAATAAAGTTTGACAAGCAGGGTGTTGTGCGCGGCTACAACTGGTCGGTTTCAGACCAATAACCGCATATACATGGCGGCTGAGCCCGCCGGGCCGGGTTGACTACCTGCTGGTATTTGAACCACGGAAGACGCGGAGCACATGGAAGAAAAACAAGAAGCTTTTGAAGCCACCCTTTCGCCCGACGGGTGGTACGGTTAACCCATACGATACATTGGGTTCATTCCGTGATTTCCGTGTGTTCCATGGTTAGCTGCTTTTCTAGAATGGCCTCCCTCCAGTTATAAGGAAATTAACGAATGTGTTTAGCGTTGCCAGCCCGCATCGTGGAACTGCGGGAAAATGAATTCGGCGTGGTCGACCTCGGCGGGGTGCGCAAGGAAATCTCCCTGGCCATGGTGGATGACGTGCAGGTGGGCGACTATGTCATCGTGCATGTGGGCTACGCCCTGAGCAAGCTGGATACCGAAGAGGCGGAGGCGACGCTGCGCCTGTTCGCGGAGCTGGGCGAGATGCAAGCGGATACCGGAAGTGCGCCGTGAATTTCGTGATGCATTGCCCTGTAGGAGCACGATTCATCGGGCGATTGCAATCCTCCGGGCAAGCAAACTTCTCGCGCAGCAAGCTGCGCTCCTGCAAGGCGTGCATTTTCATCATCGGGTGCACGATTCGCCATGCCTGTTAGGATGAAATACGTGGACGAATTCCGCGACGGCAAGCTGGCGCAAAACATCGCGCGCACTATCGCGCAGGCAGCCAACACCGGACGCAGTTACAGCTTCATGGAATTTTGCGGCGGCCACACGCACGCCATCTCGCGTTACGGCGTCGCGGATTTTCTGCCGCCCAATGTCCATATGATCCACGGCCCCGGCTGCCCGGTTTGCGTGCTGCCCATCGGGCGCATCGACCTCGCCATCGGGCTGGCGCTGGAGCGGGGCGTGATCCTGTGCAGCTATGGCGACCCGTTGCGCGTGCCGGCTTCAGGCGGGCTTTCCCTGCTGAAGGCCAAGGCGCGCGGCGGCGACATCCGCATGGTTTATTCGACTGCCGATGTGCTGTCCATCGCGCGGGCTCATCCCGAAAAAGAAGTGGTATTCCTCGCCATCGGCTTCGAGACGACAACGCCGCCGACCGCCATGCTGATCAGGCAAGCCAAGGCGGAAGGACTCGGCAATCTCAGCGTGCTGTGCAACCATGTGCTGACGCCGTCCGCCATCACGCACATCCTGCAATCCCCGGAAGTGCGGGAATACGGCACCCTGCCGCTAGACGGCTTCATCGGTCCATCGCATGTGAGCGCGGTGATCGGCTCGCGCCCCTACGAGCATTTTGCACAGGAATATTGCAAGCCTGTCGTGATCTCCGGCTTCGAGCCGCTGGATGTGATGCAGGGCATCCTGATGCTGATCCGCCAAGTCAACGCAGGCCGCGCCGAAGTGGAGAATGAATTTTCCCGCGCGGTGACGCGCGAGGGCAACCGCAAGGC
>JAQTOM010000002.1:0-39374 GCA_028713345.1 Gallionellaceae bacterium
AGGGCTGGCACAGGGCATGACATATTTTTTCGGCAACCACCATGGCATCCTGCTCCGTTTCGATGGTCGGCAGCAGCACGATGAATTCGTCGCCGCCTATGCGCGCGGCAGTATCCGATTCGCGCATACCTTCCTGCAAGCGCCTGGCCACTTCCTTAAGCAGCAGGTCGCCGATGTCGTGGCCGAATTTGTCGTTGACTGGCTTGAAGTTGTCCAGGTCAACAAACATCAGCGCCATGCGCGTTCTATCGCGTCTGGCCTTGGCAAGCGCCTGTCGGATGCGGTCGGTGATCAGTATCCGGTTGGGCAGGTCGGTGAGCACATCGTAGTGCGCCAGATAATGTGCTTGTTCCTCCGCCTGTTTGCGTCCGGTCACATCGTTGTAGATCGCCACGATCTCGCCGCGGCGCAGCTTGAACACGTAATTTTCGCGCCAGCCGCTGATACGGCCGTCATGGTAAAAAGAAACCGGGCATTTTTCCGCCACGCCGCTTTGCCAGACGCGCCGGAATGTCTCGAGCATGCCCATTTCCGAGATGCCCGGAAAGGCCTCCGTCACGTCCCTGCCGATCACCTCCTCGCGGTTTACTTTTTCGATGTGTTCCGCCGCAGGGTTGAAATCGGTAATGGTGAAATCACGTCCGTCCGGCGACGCGCGATACACCGCAACTCCGCTGTTCAGGTGCTCGAACATTTCCTTCAATTTTGCCTCGTTTTCTGCCAGGGATTCTGCCGTTCGCAGGGTGCGTTGCTGGTCGCGCGCCAGCAGCCAGGCGAGCAGCGTCAGCAACAGGCTCACGCCGCTGGCGGCATTCGCGACGATCTGCGGCTTTTCCCGGTCCAGCCGCGCCTCGAAGGCGGGCAGCGAGTGGAGCACCATCGTCCAGCGACGGTCGTCGACCTCGACAGGCCGCGTGGCGCGGAAGAGCGGGCGCAACTCGGCGGCATGGGAGTCGTGCAACAGGGTGCTGCCGGAGATCTCGCCGCCATCGTAGATCTCGATGTCGAATTCAGCGGCATGCTCCCCGAGCACCTCGTCTATCAGATCGTCCATGCGGAATACCGAACTGATCCAGCCGGTGAGGTTGGCGCGGCGCTCCTCGATCGTGTCGAGCGCCGCGCCGTTGCGGTAGATGGGCAGAAACATCACGAAGCCGGTCTGGGCATCCCGATCGTTCTCGAATACCAGCCTGATCTTGCCGGAGGAGGTACCCTCGCCCGAATCGCGCGCCTGCTCCATCGCGGCGCGACGCTCCCCGACGGAGCCTCCGGGCAGGGGAGATTCGCGGTCGGAGTACATGTCATAGCCGAAGGCGCGCCGGTTGCGCATGTCGAACGGTTCGATGTAAGCCACCGGGGCGTAGGACTCGCGCCTGCCCTCCGGCCAGATGGTGTAGGAGGGAAAGCCCTGCTTGCGTATGGCGGCGATATGCCGCTCCTTCTCGGCCAGCGGCACGTACTGGACGAAACGCAGTGCCTGAATGCCCGGATAATTTTCTTCGAGGCGCAGCGCGTTGACATATTCACGGAACTCGCCGCGCTCGACGTCGCGCGAAGCGGCAAACAACCCCTTCGCTCCGCGCATCACCTGTTCGTAGGCCGCCATGCGCTGCTCGACGCGCATTCTTGCCCCCTCCACGTGGGAATCAAAATCGGCCTGCAGTTCGCGCAGGGCCGCCTGCCGCGCGTCCTTCCACAACAGATAGGTGACGCCGAGGGAAACGGCAAGAACCAGGAGCGGCAGAAAACGGCTGAGGCGCAATCTCGTCAACATGCGCGCAAGGTGCTGCGGTACGGGGTTAGCGGGGGGGGGATTAGCTGCCATTTACAGGAATGCGGTGCGCTGCATCGTTTTGGTTGGGCGGATTTTTGTACACTTGTCGTCAAGGGCTAATCGGGTGCAATATCCCTTACGTCCGGATTGCTGCAAAATTTCTGGCCAAGAAAAGTAATGGCCCATCGACAATCTTTTTCAACCAGACACTCCGCCTTACATCCGTCTCTCGATACCTTGCACTTGCTGATGTCTACAATGAAGTCCGCTTGCTGTGCGTTTATGATTTTTTCTTGTTTGTCATCAAACAAGTTATGGCCGTTCTGATTCATGGCCCTGTCCGGTTTGCCTGGCATATTTCAGAAAAACGCCGATTAAAAACGCCTCGTTATGGAATTCGCCATTCCTCACCCGTGGCTGAGCGTAACAGATAAGCTTATTGTGTTCTGTGCGCGTGCGCACAGTATTGATTACCCCAATTCATTAAGATGCGTCGCATATCAAGCTTTCTCCATAGCGACCGGAGCCATTATCAAAGACGAAAGATTTCAAGTGCCGCATAGAGAACATAAGCCTAAACAGAATCATTTATTAGCTGCGTTGCCACCAGATGAATTCAGAACCCTGTCTTCCAAGTTTGAAGTGGTTCTGCTCCAAGCCGGAGAGATACTTGCGAAACCTGGTGAACGCCTGAGCTATCTTTATTTCCCGATGAATTGCTCCATCTCGCTCTATTACCATATGGCAAATGGAGAATCGGCAGAGATTGGCATGATTGGGAATGATGGCATGTTCAGTATTACTTCTATAATGAGTGGGAGCACATTGCCTTACCAAACCATTATTGAAACCACGGGACACGCAATTCGGATAAGTATAGAAGTACTAAAAGACGAGTCCAGTCATGCCGAAGCACTACGGCGCATATTATTGCTTTATGCACAGGCAAGGCTGACCCAAATGGCGCAAACCGCAGTTTGCGGCAAGAAACACACGCTCGAGCAACATCTTTGCTTTCATTTGCTGCTGGTGCATGACAATTCACTTTCAGATGATTTCATTCTTACCCATGAATCCCTTGCCCACATGCTCGGTGTACGTCGTGAGGGTGTAACCAAAGCTGCCGGAAAGTTGCGCAGCAGCGGGCTGATTGATTACCAATGGGGACATATCAGGATAATTGATCGTGCCGGGCTGGAGGCTCAGTGTTGTGAATGCTACAAAGTAGTTAAAGGGGAGTTCAGGCGGTTGCTCAGTTACAAGTAGCAGCAGAAGGGTGAGTATCTTTTTACCCATCGCCGAACCGTTATCCGGCAAACCATGCGTGCCGTTTATTCGCCCCATAAAAGCGAAAAGGAAAATTCCGTAGCCGTCGTTCCCGCGCAGGCGGGAACGACGGAAAATCAAATTTTCCCTTGCACCCCCGCCTCCGCAAACGTCGCCATGTCGTTATGCAAGGCGCACGCCAGCCGAAGGATGGCCACGGCTGTCGCCGCGCCACTCCCCTCCCCCAGGCGCATGCCCAGATTCAGCAGCGGCTCGGCCTGCATTGCTTCCAGCATCAGGATGTGCCCCGGCTCCGCCGAGCGATGCGCAAACAGCAGCCAACTCGCTACGCCGGGCTGGATGCGCACGGCAAGCAAGGCTGCGACGGTGGAGATGTAGCCATCCGCCAGCACCGGAATGCCGCGTTGCGCGCAACTGATGAATGCGCCGGTGAGCGCCGCAATTTCGAAGCCGCCGAGACGGCGCAGCGCTTCCAGCGGCTCGCCCAGATGCGCCGCGTGCAGCGCCAGCGCGCGCGCCACGACCTCTGCCTTGCGCTGCACCCCGGCCTGGTCGAGGCCGGTGCCGGGGCCGGCGAGTTGTTGCGGCGACTTCTGCAACAGGGCGCAGGCCAAGGCCGCGGCCGCAGTGGTGTTGGCGATGCCCATCTCGCCGCCGATGTAGAGTTGCGCGCCGGTTTTTTGCGCCTGCACGGCGCTGTCGCAGCCGGCCTGCAAGGCCGCCGCCAACTGGCTTTGCGTCATGGCGGCTGCGCGCGCGAAGTTGGCCGTGCCCTTGCCCAGATTGCATTGCAGCACGCCCGGCAATTCGCCGGTGTCGAAGGCGGTGCCGAGGTTGACCACTTGCAGCGTGGCGCCGAGCTGTTTCGCCAGCACGCTGATCGCCGCGCCGCCGCGCGCGAAATTTTTCACCATCTCGGCGGTCACCGCCTGCGGGAAGGCCGACACGCCTTCCTCCGCCACGCCGTGGTCGCCCGCGAATATGCTGATGAATACTTTTTCTGCCCGCGGTTTTTCGCAGCCTTGCAGGGCGGCGAGCTGGATCGCTATCGCCTCCAGTTTGCCCAGCGAGCCGGGCGGCTTGGTCAGTTGTCCCTGACGCGCCTGTGCTGCGCTGCGTGCAGTTTCATTCGGAGCCTTTGTGGCTTGTGTCAGCCAATGCAAATTCGCAGTCATGATGTTTCATTCAACCTTTCAAGTTAAGCGGCAAACCCGCCACCGTTAAAATTACCCGCTCACAGCATTGCGCCACGGCCTGATGCAAACGCCCCGCCTCGTCGCAATAACGCCGCGTCAATTCGCCCAGCGGTACGACGCCCATGCCGGTTTCATTGCTCACCAGAATGATTTGTCCGGGCAGGCCGGGCAGCACCTCCAGCAGCGCCGCCACTTCCTGCTGCAGCCGCACCTCGTCTTGCGTACACAACAGATTGGTCAGCCACAGCGTCAGGCAATCCACCAGCACGCAGTGATTTTCTGCGGCATGGCGCTGCAATGCCGAAGCCAGCGCCAGCGGCTCTTCCACCAGTTGCCAGTGGCCGGGGCGTTGCGCCTGATGGTGCGCGACGCGCGCGCGCATCTCGTCGTCCTGCACCGTGGCAGTGGCCAGATAGATGACCGGCAAGCCGCTGGCCTGCGCGTGCTGCTCGGCCAGGCGGCTCTTGCCGGAACGCATGCCGCCCAATATCAATTCCTTCATGCGGACACCTCTCAAAATTCAGATTTCATCCCAACTGCTGCGTTACGAAAAAAATTTCTTGCTTACATATCATCCATATGCGGCGCTGCGAAATTTTTTCCGCGCCTTGCATTTGGGCGAACTCTAAATTTTCAGAGGTGCCCGTGTCTCTACTCCCAGCAATTGCAGGATGCGCGGCATATCCAGATGCGCTTCCAGCGTGTCGGCCAGGCGCTCCAGGTTCTGCTCGCGCAGGGCGTGGTAATCGAAGGCCTGCGGCGCCTGCAATCCGGCCCATTCCAGCAGCGCGCCGCAGGTCTGCGGTGACTCGAATACGCCGTGCAGGTAAGTCGCGATAATCTGTCCATCGGCGGAAATCGCGCCGTCGCTACGGCCATCGTCGAGTTGCGCGAAGGGGCGCTGCAAGGCGCTGCCCGCACTGATTCCGGCGTGGATTTCGTAGCCGCCCAGCGGCGCATCCGCCAGATGCAACCGCCCCTGCACGTTGTGCAATTGTTTGTGCGGCTGCAAGGTGGTGGCAAGATCCAGGTAGCCGAAACCCGCGCTGCCGCCCGGCGCGCCTTCGATGCCGTGCGGGTCGTGGATGGCCGTGCCGAGCATTTGCAGCCCGCCGCAGATGCCCATCAACTTGCCGCCATAACGCAGATGCCGCGCCAGATAATTCCCCCAACCCTGCGCGCGCAGCCACTCCAGATCGGCGCGCACATTTTTGCTGCCGGGCAGGATGACCAGATCGGCATAACCAGCGACTTGGCTGGCGTAGTTTGACTGCCTAGTCGAATGGCTAGTAGTTTCATCAGCGGGAATATTCTCGCCTAGGGCGACAAAATGGAATTCCACCTGTGGATGCAGGCGCAGCGGGTCGAAGTCGGTGTGGTTGCTGATGTGTGGGAGGGCGGGGACGACGATGCGCAACTTACCCTCTCCCCCAGCCCCTCTGATGGAACTACTAGCCATTCGACTAGGCGGAAAATCCGCCAAGTCGCTGGTTATCCCGCAGGCGGGGAAGGGGAGAGAATCTTCCGCCTCCAGATGCAGGCCGTGCAAGTGCGGCAGCACGCCCAGCACCGGCTTGCCGGTATGCGCCTCCAGCCAGTCCAGGCCGGACTGCAACAGGGCGAGGTCGCCGCGAAAACGGTTGATGATGAAGCCGCGCACACGCGCCTGCTCGCTCTCGCTCAACAGGGCCAGCGTGCCGACCAGATGGGCGAATACGCCGCCACGGTCGATGTCGGCCACCAGCAGCACCGGGCAATCCACCGCTTCGGCGAAGCCCATGTTGGCGATGTCGTTCGCGCGCAGGTTGATCTCGGCGGGTGAACCGGCGCCTTCCACCACGATGATCTCGTATTGCGCCGCCAGACGCCGGTGCGAAGCCAGCACCGCCTCGCGTGCCACGTTCTTGTAGTCGTGATAGGCCGCAGCTTCCATGTTGCCGATGGCGCGCCCGTGGATGATGACCTGCGCGCCGGTATCGCTGTTGGGCTTGAGCAGCACGGGATTCATGTCGGTGTGCGCGGCCAGCCCAGCCGCCTGCGCCTGCACCGCCTGCGCGCGCCCGATTTCGCCGCCGTCCGCGGTGACCGCACTGTTGAGCGCCATGTTCTGCGGCTTGAACGGCGCTACACTCACGCCACGCCGTTTGAGCGCGCGGCACAGCCCCGCCGTGACGGTGCTCTTGCCCGCATCCGAAGTCGTGCCCTGGATCATCAAGGTGGTCGCTGCCTTCACAAAATTTCACCCAGGGCTGCGCGCAGCCTGCCCCAATCCGCTTCACTGCCGGGCAGGCCGAAACGCAGGCTATGCGGCTGCGCAAAGTAGCGCGTGAGTATGCCGCGCTGTGCCAATTGTCGATGGACGGCTGCGGCCTGCTTCGTTGGCGCCCATTGAAACAGCCCGCAACCCCCGGCGGGCGGCAATCCTGCTTCGCACAGCAATTGCGCGAGACGCACACCATCCTGCATCAGACGTTTGCGTGCTGCCGCCTGCCATGCACGGTCGCGCAGCGCGGCTTGCGCCACGAAGCGCGATGGGCCGGCCACGCTCCACGGCCCCAATACAGCGTGCATGCGCGCCAGCAATTCGGTATGCGCCAGCACGAAGCCGATACGCGCCCCGGCCAGCCCGAAAAATTTTCCCAGCGAACGCAGCACGATCAAACCCGGCGGCATCTGCGGCTGTACGCAACTCGCCTGCGTGCTGGCTTCGATGAAAGCCTCGTCCACGACCAGCCAGCCGCCGCGTGCCGTCAGGCGCGCATGCCACTCGTGCAAATCTGCCGCAGAGAATAATGTGCCCGTAGGGTTGTTCGGCTGCATCAGCACCAGCACTTCGAGGCTGTCCACAGCGCCGGCAATTTCTTCTGCCGGCAACTGCACTACTTCGTGTCCGGTGCTGCGCCAGGCATGGCCGTGTTCGGTATAACCCGGATGCAGCACGCCCGCGCGGCAACGGTCGCGCAAGCGCGGTAGCAGTTGCAGCGCGGCTTGCGAGCCTGCCACGGGCAGCACATCGGGCGTGCCGTAATAAGCCGCCGCAGCTTCCATCAATCCGTCCTGCTCCTGCGGCAGGTGCGCCCAGGCATCCGGCGGAATCGGCGGCGGCTCGAAGGCTATCGGGTTGATGCCGGTGGACAGGTCCAGCCAATCCTCCAGCGCAATGCCGTAGCGCGCTGCGGCTGCGCGAGTCTGTCCGCCGTGTTCAAGCATGCAACCACGCTCCAACCAGCAAAAGCAGCAGCGCCCATAGCCACGCACCGCGTTGCACCAGCGCCGTGGCGCGCGCGATGTCCGGTGCAGACGGCGCATTGCCTGCGCCCAGTGCCGGGCGTTGCTCGCATACGCCGTGGTAGTTTGCCGCACCGCCCAGCCTGACCACGAGGCTGCCCGCGCCGCTCGCCATCACCGGCCCGGCATTCGGGCTATCCCAGGCACGCGCCTGTTGCCGCCAGCAGTGCAAGGCGACAGCCGTATTGCCGAGCAGGGCATAGGTCAGCGCGGTGAGCCGCGCCGGAATGAAGTTCAGCGCATCGTCCAGCCGCGCCGCCGCCCAGCCGAAGCAGCGATAGCGCGGCGTGCGGTAGCCCCACATCGCGTCCAGCGTATTCGCCAGGCGATACAGCAATGCGCCGGGCGCACCCGCCAGCACAAACCAGAACAGCGCGCCGAACACTGCGTCGCAACCGTTTTCCAGCACCGACTCGACCCCTGCGCGCGCCACGTCCTGCTCTTGCATCGCGGTCGTGTCGCGGCTGACGATCTCGCCCACGCGCAGCCGCGCCAGCGCCAGATCATCGGCCTGCAAGGCTTGTCGGATGCGGCGTGCATGTTCATTCAGGCTTTGCAGGCCAAGGGCAAAATACAAAACCACTACGTTGATCCACGGGCGCAACACTGGCTGTTGCCACAGGAAAATGATCAGGCACAGAAACGGAGCAATGGCCAGCAGCCATGCCAGCACGCCGCGCAGGCGCCTTGTTGTCCTGATACGCCATTGCAGAAAGACGCTGTTGTAGGAGCGCAACTTGTTGCGCGATGTTTGTTGAGATCGCGCAACAAGTTGCGCTCCTACGGAGTTTAGATGCTGTTCCAGCCACGCCGCAAGATTTCCGAAGCCCACCAGCGGATGCCAGCGGCGCGGCTCGCCCAGCAGGCAGTCGAGCAGCAGCGCACACGCCATCATCAGTGCGGTGTTCAGCATGTTGTTTCCTTGCACATGGAAATATGGGGTTCGTACCCGGACACGGGGAATTCGGCGAGGAAAAATGTCATGACTGCCACAGCAGGGTGCAGTAATTAGAGCTCTACACCTTGCTGCGCTTTGACGCCCGCATGATAGGCGTGTTTGACGAGGTGCATGTCGGTGACGGTGTCGGCAAATTCGATCAGCGCATCGGGTGCGCCGCGCCCGGTAATGACTACATGCTGTGCGGCGGGCCGTTTGCGCAAGGCGGCGAGCACATCCCCCACTTGCACGTACTGCAGTTTCAGCGCGATATTCAGCTCATCCAGCAATACCACCGCATATCGCGCATCGCTCAACAGTTCGCGCGCCTTGTTCCAGGCCGCAGCGGCGGCGGCGATGTCGCGTTCCTTATCCTGCGTTTCCCAGGTAAAGCCCTCGCCCATGACGTGATAACTGACCTCTGGAAAGCGCCGGAAAAATTCCTCCTCCCCGGTGGAGGATGCACCCTTGATGAATTGCACCACGCCGACACGCATGCCGTGACCGAGCGCGCGCGCCAGCATGCCGAAACCCGCCGTGCTCTTGCCTTTGCCGTTGCCGGTGTTGACAATGACCACGCCGCGTTCGATGCTGGCTTCGGCAACATGCTGGTCGATCACCGCCTTTTTGCGCGCCATGCGCGCGCGGTGTTGCGCCGGGCTATCCGCCATGCCTAACGGACATGGCGGATAGCCACCCTTGAATAATGAAACGTTGATTCTCCATGTCTGTTTCCCTCTCCCCAGCCCTCTCCCGCAGTGCGTGGTTGTTGCCGATTTATCGGCTTTACAACCATGGCCTACCCCTTGCGGGTGCGCGGGCGAGGGAGATAATGTCTCGCTTCGCGAGTTTTTATGTTAAATGCGCTCGGAAGAATGGGCGGTATTTTTTCCTGCATTAACCAGCAGCACGTGCAGCATTGCGGCGCATGCGATATACAGCAGTGTGCAAGACAGGTATGGCGGGTAATATTTTGCGATGCCTGCCGCATATTGCACCAAACCCGGGCTTGAGATATGTCCCGAAAGCAGGTAATAACTGGTGTTGGAAATCAGGAACGCAGCAGTAATCGAACCCCACGCCACGGCGGCCAGCAATCCCAGGCCTGTCCAGCTCATTTGCTGGCGTGTGGCGAACCAGCGGCCGGCATACCACAGGCAGGCATAGGTGGGGATCAAAAACCAGTAGGCGGGTGAAATGCATGCGTCGCTCACGCCACGAAAGGCAATCGCGTAATAATCCACGCCGCCCGCCGCCAGCAGCAGGAATATAAAGGCTGCGGCGGCAGGCCAAGCCATGCGTGCCAGATAAAATCCAGCCAGGAAGAACACCGCCAGGCTAGCATCAGGCAAAGACACCGCAGAACCAAAATGGCTGTAGAAGCGCGTAGCCGCCATCAGCAACACCAGCGCGGCAAATATTCCAACTTGTCGATTTTGCAATTGCATTTGTATTACTCCTTTCAATTAAGCCACCTGAACAGGTGGCAACTTTAGCAGAAAAATGGTGAGCATCGAAGCGCGTCCCGCTCGCTGCCGCCTTTACTGCTGATAATTCAGTCCGACAAACAAGGTGCGTCCCAATGGGTTGTAGCCATACGCCGTGGCATCATTCTGGTTAGTCAAGTTATCCGCGCGCAATGACAACTTCAACTTTTTGTTAAGCGCATAGCCCGCATTGAGATTGAACACGTTATAACTTGATAGCGTAACGGGTGTACCTGTCGTCAAATTCGCGTCTGGTCGTGTATCGCTATATTGCCACTCACCACCAATTTGCCATAACCCGAACTGTTGCGACAGGCCAATATTGCCATGCAGCTTGGCGCGGCGTGTCAGCACCGGGCCAGTACCAACGGTACGCGGATTCTGCGAAGTCAACGCAGCCTTTATACCCGTGTCGCCAAACTGCCCGGCATAACTTAATTCAGTGCCATCGATACGCGCCTCGCCCAGATTGACCATCGCAAAGGCAGGCAGGTTATTGCCTGTAATTAACCCGCTAATCCGGTTGTCAAAATATGCAGCATCGAAATGTTGCGTGCCATCCGTATAGTGCAATCCCAATTCACGGTTGCGCGAATGCTCAGGCTGCAAATTGGGGTTGCCTGCATAACTAAAGCCCCAGCCAAAATTCGTAAACGGATAAAACAAATCATTCAGCGTGGGCGCCTTGAATGCGGTGCTGATGCTTGCCGTTGCGCGCCATGCATCATTGATGGCATAGCCATATCCAAGCAGGCCGGTATTCGACTGGCCAAAATCGGAATACCTGTCCTGACGCAAATTAGCCTGTACCTGATGCGAGCCGTAATAGCCTGTATAGCCGGCAAACAGGCTGTTCACCTTGCGGTTTTTTGTGGTGAAGGCAACATCGCTTGTTACTTGCTGCGTCAAATCTTCCGCGCCAAGGTTAAGCGCGTTATGCGCATCCAGTTGCAACGTGTTTTGCCAGGTGACCTGCTGGTTGGTTGTTTTGAATGCTGCGCCACCCGCCAAATCCAGTTGGCCGTTCAGAAAAGTTTGCGTGTCATCGGTGCCTTGGGCTAATTGCAAGTGACTCAGCCAGATATCGTTCAGGCGATTGTCCGATGCGAGAGAGAACTTGCTCACACTGTCCTTGTTGGTATTGATGTCTGATTTATTCAGGTTGTTAGTATTGTCATACTGGTTGTCTCCCCGGCTATTAAAAGCCGTAACCGACAGGCTGTTGTCCTTGTTAAACACATAGCGCACATTAGCTGACAGGCTGGTGTTGTCATAACCGTCTTTGTCTGGGTTGACATTGGCATTCAACGCAGGATTGAGGGCAGACACGCCATCGGTCTTGAACCGGGAGAATTGCATGTTGAAGTCCACACTCTCAACTGCGCCGCCAAATCCGGCAGACAAACGCCGGGTGCCTTGATTGCCCAAGCCGCCGCTCACATTGAGTGCAGGCGCATCATAACCACGCTTGGTGAAAATCTGGATGACGCCGCCGATAGCTTCCGATCCATACAGGCTGCTGACATTGCCACGCACGATTTCAATACGCTCGATTTGATCCAGCATTAAATCCTGAATCGAAGTGGTACCCGATGTGGCAGAGTTGATCCGCACGCCATCCAGCAAAATCAAGGTATGGGTGGCATTGGATCCTCTGATGTACAAGTTGGTAGTTTTACCCATTCCGCCGCCCTGATTGATTTCCACCCCAGCCACGTTACGCAAGATGGTCGCCACATCGGCAGCCTGTGAATTCTGGATGTCCTGCCGGGTAATCACGGTAGTGCTGCTTAAAGATTGCCTTAATGGTTGTGCAATGCGCGTGGCCGTCACCACGATTTCATCGAGAGTACCGGTTGTTGCATAAGACAAGGGAGTGACCGCACATAGAATGGCGGCAAGAAGTTTCTGCTGTTTCATCGATATTTTCCTGAGTGAGTTCCAAAGCGACCCCGCTGGAACGTTCAATTACAGGAAATACCGCAGACAACAGGAAGGAAGTGCCAGCTAACCGGTACGGTCAACCAAACCGCCGTCCATGCGCCGCCCGCAGCATTTCCCGACCCGTGGAATCCTTGAAGGACTCCTGCACTCAAGGCCGATATACGGGCTCGCAAGACAAAACGCACCGCCTTCCCATGATTGCTCACAGTGGCATATTGATACGTCCACACTTGCTTACCGTTGCGGGGGCAGCACAGGTATTTCACCTGTTTCCCGTTTAACCGGATAGCGCAAGCTATCCGGCACCTCAATGCGACAAGAATTGTAACAAGACACTGGAAAATACGGAACAACAATTTCGCTGGCGCTAAAAACACTGTCCATTTGATCCTGAATCTGACAGCCAAATCTGTTGTTGTGGTGCAATATTATGATTTTTAACAAAAATTAATTATGAACTAATTATCTTTGCCATGTTGTGCGCTATGATCAATTTGCGCAACAATTCTGTGCCAAAAAGTATTCTGGTCAATCATCATTCCCACGCACACCCATTTTTGCAAGGATGTCATCGAGCTGATCGAGTGTTTTATATTCAATTACCAGTTTACCTGCACCCTTTTCGCTGTGGTGTATTACAACCTTTGCTCCAAGCCGGTTCGCAACTTTTTCTTGCAAGCAGAGAGTGTCACGGCTGGGCGCCGCTTTTTTTTCCCCATGTTTCGCAACAGGGCTCAAAATATTCTGCACCAATTTCTCTGCTTCGCGCACCGATAATCCGCTTGCTACAATTTTGTTGGCGGTTGTAATCTGCCGGGCGCCATCCAGCGCCAGCAGTGCCCGGGCATGTCCCATGTCAAGGCCGCCTTCCATCAGCATGGCCTGTACCGGCGACGGTAATTTGAGCAGGCGCAGCAGGTTGCTCGCCGCACTGCGCGAACGCCCCACCGCATCTGCGGCGGCCTGATGCGTCATCTTGAATTCATCTATCAGACGCTGAATACCCACCGCCTCTTCCAGCGGATTAAGATTTTCGCGCTGGATATTTTCGATCAACGCCATGGCCAGCGCAGCGTTATCCGCCACCTTGCGCACCAGCACTGGCACCTGGCTCAGGCCAGCCAGCTGTGCGGCACGCCAGCGCCGCTCCCCGGCAATGATTTCGTGGCTGCCATCCGGCAACACGCGCGCCAGGATTGGCTGCATCACGCCCTGTGTTTTGATCGAGACGGCCAACTCGTTGAGCGATGCTTCATCCATGCGGCTGCGCGGCTGGTATTTGCCGGGCTTGAGCTGGCCAATATTCATTTCGCTCAATACGTCTCCCTGTTCCTTACCGTTACCGGACAGCAGTGCATCCAGACCGCGTCCCAATCCCTTATTCGGTTTTGCCATATCGTTTCCCTTTTGTTAAACCTGTGCGGACTGCTTTGCGTTGTTGAGTAATTCGCCTGCCAAGGCCAAATAGGCCTGCGTACCTTTGGAAAGCTTGTCGTGATAAAGCGCTGGTACGCCGTAGCTGGGTGCTTCTGCCAACCGTACATTGCGCGGAATAACGGTGCGGTAAACCTTTTCACCAAAATGCTGCTGCAATTGTTCCGATACCTGCTGCGCCAATGTGTTGCGTGGATCAAACATGGTGCGCAACAAGCCCTCGATTTCAAGATCCGGGTTGAGGTGCGCACGCACCTTGCGGATGGTGTTGACCAGGTCGCTCAGGCCTTCCAGCGCATAGTATTCACACTGCATCGGGATCATCACTGATCGCGCAGCACATAATCCGTTTAAGGTAAGCAGGTTCAATGCAGGTGGGCAATCAATCAATATGTAATCGTATTCCGCCGCCACGGTCTGCAAGGCATCCTTGAGCCGGGTTTCACGGTTTTGCAAGTCAACCATTTCTATCTCCGCCCCCGCCAGCTCACGGTTGGCGGGCAGCACGTCATATTTCCCGGCCTCAAAGTGAAAACGAGTCTCATGCAAGCTTTTGCTTCCCAACAGCACATGATAGATGGTTGCCGACAGGTTGCGTTTGTCAATACCGCTGCCCATGGTGGCATTGCCCTGCGGGTCGAGGTCAACCAGCAAGACCCGCTGTTTCATGGCCGCCAGGCTGGCGGCCAGGTTTACGGTTGTGGTGGTCTTGCCTACTCCACCTTTTTGATTGGTAATCGCTAGTATCTTGGCCATTTCAAATCGCTCTCAATATAACCAGACAACGTTCTGCATCCAGACCCGGTACTTGTAACGGGATAATTTTTTCTACCCTGATATTTGCTGGCAGTTCTTCCAGCTCCTGGCTTGGCGCACCCTTCATGGCGATCCAGCGTCCGTCTTGTGCCAACAAGTGGCGCGTAAGCGCAGTAAAATCCGCAACCTTGGCAAATGCACGGGAAATAATCCCGTCGAACTTCTCTGCCGGCTGCCAGCCTTCCGCACGCTCACAGTAAACGCTCACATTATGTAAACCGAGTTCAATTGCCGCTTGTTGAACAAAGCTGGTTTTCTTGCTATTGCTATCCAGCATGGTAAACGTCCAATCAGGGCGCAAAAGCGCCAAAGCCAGCCCAGGTAACCCTGCGCCACAACCCACATCCAGCCAGTGCCCTGGCCACAAATGCGGTAATACAGCAAGACTATCCAGTAAGTGATGACTTACCATCTGCTCTGGCTGGCGGATTGCGGTCAGGCTATAAACCTTGTTCCATTTTTGTAGCAGTTCTATGTAGCGTAGCAGCTTTTTCTGGGTTTCCGGTGCAGCGTCTATCCCTAATTGTGCGATGCCGGATTCGAGTTCTTGCTCCAGTTTCATGCGCTTTGCTGTTCTTTCTCTCCACCCTGAGCCGTTATGGCGGGCAGCTTTGCCGCAGTACTTTGAAACCCGCGTTTCAGGTGCACCAGTAATAACGATATTGCTGCTGGTGTCATGCCGGAAATGCGCGTTGCCTGCCCTACCGTTTCTGGCATGTGCTGGTTGAGTTTTTGCTGCACTTCGATTGAGAGACCGCGCACTGTGCGATAGTCCATGGCTGGTGGTAACGCCATATTTTCGTAGTGTTCATTGCGTGCGATCTCATCGCGTTGACGTTCAATATAGCCATGGTATTTGGCCTGAATTTCTACCTGCTCTGCCACTTTTTCGTCGGCAACCGGGTCACCCGCGCCCGGCAACTTCATCAAATCGGCATAACTCACATCCGGGCGGCGCAATAACTCGTGCAGCGCATATTCCCGTTCTATGTTTTTGCCCAGTACACGCTCAATATCTTCCTGCGCCAGCATCTTCGGGTTAACCCAGACGGATTTCAGCCGTTCCTGCTCACGTGCAATTGCCGTGCGCTTTTGCTCGAACGCCTGCCAACGGATCTCGTCTACCACGCCCAGACGACGGCCAATTTCCGTTAGCCGCAAATCAGCATTATCTTCACGTAGCTGCAAGCGGTACTCGGCCCGGCTGGTAAACATGCGGTATGGCTCTGACACGCCACGCGTAACCAGATCATCTACCATCACGCCCAGATAGGCTTCATCGCGGCCTGGGCACCAGCTTTCTTCCCCCCGTGCACGCAAACCAGCATTAATGCCTGCCAACAAACCTTGTGCAGCGGCTTCTTCGTAACCCGTGGTGCCGTTGATCTGTCCGGCAAAAAACAAACCTTCAATGGCCTTGGTTTCCAGCGAGCGTTTCAATCCACATGGATCAAAGTAATCATATTCAATGGCATAACCCGGGCGCGTAATATGTGCATTTTCCAGCCCCTTGATGGAGCGCACCAGCTCCAGTTGCACATCAAATGGCAGGCTGGTGGAAATTCCATTAGGGTAAATTTCGTGGGTACTCAGCCCTTCCGGCTCCAGGAATATCTGGTGCGATGTTCTGTCGGCAAAACGCGTAATCTTGTCTTCGATGGACGGGCAATAGCGCGGCCCTACACCCTCAATTACGCCGGTAAACAGCGGTGAGCGATCCAGGCCGCTACGAATAATGTCATGTGTGCGCGGGTTGGTGTGGGTAATCCAGCACGGCAATTGCTGCGGGTGTTGCTGTGCCTGCCCCAGAAAGGAAAATACCGGCACCGGTATGTCACCAGGCTGCTCGACCATTACCGAATAATCCACACTACGGCCATCAATGCGGGGTGGGGTGCCTGTTTTCAGCCTGCCTGCCGGCAAATCAAGTTCACGCAACCGGTGTGCCAGGCGAATCGACGGCGGGTCACCTGCCCGGCCAGCTTGATAATTGGCTTGACCGATATGGATCAAGCCAGACAAGAAAGTACCGGTAGTTAATACCACAGTTTTTGCGGAAAAATGCAAGCCAAGCTGGGTTACAGCCCCACATATCCGATTGCCATCAACCAGCAAGTCATCCACTGCCTGCTGGAACAACCAGAGGTTGGGTTGGTTTTCCAATCGCTCCCGAATAGCTTGTTTGTATAAAGCACGGTCAGCCTGGGCGCGGGTCGCACGCACTGCATGCCCTTTGGAAGCGTTGAGAATACGGAACTGGATACCCGCAATATCGGTGGCCGCAGCCATGGCTCCACCCAAGGCGTCCACCTCCTTGACTAAATGCCCCTTACCAATACCGCCGATGGAGGGGTTGCACGACATGAGCCCGAGAGTTTCAATGTTGTGCGTAAGCAATAACGTGGTACAACCCATGCGCGCACTGGCAAGCGCCGCTTCCGTTCCCGCATGGCCGCCACCCACAACAATTACATCGAATTTTTCCGGGAAATTCATTTGCCTGCTTGCTGAAACGAAGGGGCGCATAATACATCAAAATGGAGCTGGCGCAGAAGGAGCAATTGCCCTGTATGTTTCACGTGAAACATGAATCATTTACCAATGCAGAATCGGCTGAATATCTCACCAAGCAAGTCGTCAGGGGTAAATTCACCGGTAATGGAATTGAGAAATTCTTGGGCGAGGCGCAATTCTTCGGCAAAAATTTCTGCCCTGCCCATTTCATTTGCAGCCAGTTGCAAATGCTCACGCGCTGCCAGCAATGCACGCACGTGGCGCTCACGCGCCATAAATACCCCAGCTTCCTGGTGCCAGCCAATCAATGCGAGCAGCTTATCGCGCAATATCTCCATCCCGGAGCCGGTTTTGGCGGATAGGTAGATATGGCACTCGCTTCCCTGCTGTTCCGCATACGCGGGTTGGCCGAGCAAATCAACTTTGTTAAAAACAAGTAACCGTGGGATGCCTGATGGCAAGTCGTCGAGGATTTTCCTGTCATCCAAACTCATGCCCTGAGTGGCGTCCAGCAAAATCAAGATGGCGTCCGCCTTTTTCATTGCGCTATGCGTGCGTGCAATGCCCATCTGCTCCACTATATCCTGCGTTACGCGCAAGCCGGCTGTATCAATAATATGCAACGGTACCCCGCCGATCTGGATAGCCTGGCGAATAGCGTCGCGCGTAGTGCCAGGAATTTCGCTGACCAATGCGATATCCTCGCCGCTTAACCGGTTGAGCAGGCTGGACTTGCCGACATTGGGTTGTCCAACCAGGACAATGTGTGCACCTTCGCGCAACAAGCTGCCTTGTTGTGCCAATTTCAGGATTTTTTCCAACCCTTTGCTCACCAAACCTAATTGAGCACTGCGCCGTACGTTATCCGGTACTTCGATTTCTTCCTCTGGGAAATCCAGCATGGCTTCTACTAACATGCGCAACTGGATCAACTCTTTCACTAACTGGTGAATTTCCCGTGAAAACTCACCCTGTAATGAGCGCAAGGCACTGCGTGCGGCTTGACTGGTTGTGGCATCAATCAAATCGGCCACGCCTTCTGCCTGCGCTAGGTCAAGCTTGTCATTGAGGAATGCGCGTTGAGTAAATTCGCCTGGCTGTGCAATGCGGGCACCTAATTCGAAACAGCGTTGTAATACTAATTGCAAAACAGCCGTGCCGCCATGGCCTTGCAATTCCAACACGTCTTCGCCGGTATATGAATGCGGTGCCGGAAAGAACAGGGCAATGCCCTGGTCAATGGCCAGCCCTTGCGCATCAAGGAATGAGGAATAGGCTGCGCATCGCGGGGCGGGTGCTTTACCCAGCACCGCCACTGCCAGTGGAGCGAGTCCACGCCCAGATACCCGAACAACGCCGATACCTCCACGCCCGGGGGCGGTAGCGATTGCGGCTATGGTATCAAGCCTTGGCAACACCTTTGGCTTCGGCCTCCAGGCCGCGCGTGATATACCACTGCTGCACTATGGAAAGCACATTATTTACGATGGAATACAGCACCAGTCCGGCTGGAAAGAAGAAAAATACTATGCTGAATACAATGGGCATAATCTGCATAAGCTTGGCTTGCAAAGGGTCAGGAGGGGTAGGATTCAGCTTTCCTTGCAACACCATGCTGACACCCATAATTAACGGTAACACGTAGTATGGGTCGGCGGCTGACAAGTCACTAATCCAACCAAAGAATGGGGCATAGCGCAATTCAACGCTCGCTAAAATAGCCCAGTACAATGAAATGAATACAGGGATCTGGATCAACACCGGCAAACACCCACCGAGAGGATTGATTTTCTCTGTTTTGTACAGTTCCATCATGGCCTTGTGCAGGCGCTCACGATCATCACCATACTGTTGCTTTATTTTCTCCAGTTTGGGTGCCACCACACGCATTTTTCCCATGGAACGATAACTGGCTGCCGACAACGGGAAAAAGGCCAGCTTGATCAGCACGGTCAACAGAATAATGGCAACTCCCCAGTTGTGCACCCACCCCTGCAAAAAGGAAAGTAACCAGAATAACGGGGTGGCAATTATGGTCAACCAGCCATAGTCAACCGTCAACCCCAGTCCTGGCGCGATTTTATCCAATGACACCTGTGCTGGCCCTGCATACAGAGGTACGCCAACCTTGGCACTTTGCCCCGGTACAATAGTAGCAACAGGTAAAATGACACCTGCTGCATAGAGATCATTTTCCAACTGCTTGGTATAAAATTCCCGCTGAACTTTACCCTTCGGCAGCCAAGCGGCAACAAAATAATGCTGCAGCATACCCACCCAACCATTATCTGCTCGTTGTGGATAGTTAATTTTTCCCTTATCAATATCGGAAAAATCCACTTTCTGAAACTTTTCCTGCTCAGTGAAAATGGCTGGACCAGTGTAAGTGGGTACAAACTGCGAGCCGCCTTCAGGAGGAATTTTATCGCGCAAAAATTGAAAATATACCGAGGGAGAAAGTGGAGCCGTCCCGTTATTTTCGATTTCATAATTCACATCAACCAAATAGCTGCCACGGTGAAACACATATATTTTGCTTATCTTTGCACCAGTTACTTCCGTTGCCAGCAAACGAACTTCCAGAAAGTCTTTACCGTCTTCCAGACTGAACTCATTGGCCTGCGCCGTAAATATTGAATTATGTGTAGGCAATCCAGCACCTAGCAAGCCGGTTTGTGCAATGTAAGTGTGTTTTTTCCCCTCCTGCAGCAACACAAAAGATTTGCTTTTATCTTGAGCATCATGGTGTTGTAGGAATTCCAAGCGACGCAGATCTGCGCCTACCGTGCTGATTTCTGCAATCAGTTGGTCTGTTTTTACCGTTATTTTGTGTCCTACCTGGTGTTTCTGCTGTGCCACAACCTCAGTTTGGGCAGTCTTGCCCGCACTTGCCGCTACAACAGCTGACACACCAACTGACGAAGTAGCAACAGGTATAGTTTGCATTTCTGGGTGTTGTGAACGTTGCCAGCCATCCCACAACAAAAAAACCGAGAAGGAAAAAATAAGAAACAGAAAGAGTCGTTGAAAATCCATGTCGTTTCGTCTAGTTAAATCTAAGGGGCGGGGTCATAGCCGCCCGGATTCCAAGGATTGCAGCGCATTATTCGCTTAATACCCAACCATGTACCGTACCACGCACCATGCTTGGCGATAACCTCGCAAGCATAGTGGGAACACGTTGGAGTAAAACGACAAGTAGACGGCTTGAGCGGACTAAACAAGTATTGGTACACACTTATCAACCCAATTAAAATCTGCCGCATCACCTCTGTACAACAGCCTGTAATAGTTGTGCCAAAGCCAGCCGTCCTTCTCTTGAAGTGCATGGGTTTAATTGTCGCTTTGCCCGGACTACCACGTCCAAAGCGCAGTTTTCTGGCAAACTGCACCTGAATACCTCTCTAACCAAGCGCTTGGCAAAGTTTCTAGATACGGCTTTGGGCATGATTTTCTTGCTGGCTATTACCCCAAGACGAGCGATACTACCTTCGTTTTTATGCACATAAACTGCAAACCATTTATTGGTCAAGCAGTTGGCACGAAGCGCCCGTTCAAATTCTGAGCGTTGTCTTAATCGGCTATGAGAAGATAAAGTTTGCTTTGGCCTAGACAGCAAGACGCGCACGGCCCTTGGCTCTACGAGCCTTAATCACAGCTCTTCCGCCTTGAGTTTTCATGCGAACCAGAAATCCATGTGTACGTTTTCTTTTGGTAACGGAAGGTTGATAAGTGCGTTTCATAATTAATGCCCCTAGTAATTTAGAACTTGAAAACCCGCGATTACAATATGTACCGAGCCTTATGTCAAGCTTAATTTTCTCCTGTGGATAACTTTTTGCCTTGCAGGTAGAATGTGCTCATAGCTAACCTTTGCATTTTGCCAAGAAAATTATGCTGGATAAAACCTTGTGGGATTCATGCCTTCATTTCTTTGAAGGTAGTTTACCGCCGCAACAATTCAATTCCTGGATCAAACCGCTAATTTTTGAAATCAACGGTAATCTGATTACACTAACCGCACCCAACAGCTTTACACTAAAGCTTGTCCAAGAACGTTTTTTACCAGAAATTATTAAACACGCGGAATCCTTTCTTTCAGGCACACCCTGCTTTGATTTTCGTATTAAAAAAAAATCTCCTTCTTCCCCATCTACAAAATCACAAACATTTGCAACTGAAGTTATTCAGCCAGAAATTCCGCCTTTACCCAAAACACATAAAAACCAAAATAAACTCAATCCACAACTTTCCTTTGAAAATTTTGTTATTGGCAAAGCAAATCAATTGGCACATGCCGCAGCAATACAAGTTGCCGAATCCCCAGGGTTAATATACAACCCATTGTTTATTTACGGCGGAGTTGGATTGGGGAAAACACATTTAATCCAGTCAATCGGTAATTACATGAAAAATAAGAATGTGCATGCAAAAGTTTGCTATGTACACGCGACTAATTATGTTTCGGATGTTGTACGTGCTGTTCAAACAAAAAAATTTGATGAATTTAAACAGTTTTACAATACATTGGATTTGCTATTAATCGATGATATCCAATTTATTGCCGATAAGCCGGGTACACAACAAGAATTTTTCTATACGCTCAACTCATTGATTGACAACCATAAACAAGTCGTTATTACCTGTGATACATTTCCAAAAGAAATATCTGGAATGACGCCCCGGTTAACCACGCGATTTAGCTGGGGATTGACAGTAGCTGTAGAACCGCCCGGTTTAGAAATGAGGGTAGCAATTTTATTACAAAAATCTTCCTGTTCAAACAATCCGATAGACGAAGATGTTGCCTTTTTTATCGCTAAACATATTCGTTCCAATATCCGTGAATTGGAAGGCGCATTAAAACGCATAGAGGCTTATTCTAAATTTCATAAGCGTACTATTACGGTAGAACTTGCCAAAGAAGCGCTAAAAGATTTGTTAGCCTCTCAAAATAAACAAGTCTCTATAGAAAATATTCAAAAAACGGTAGCTGATTTTTACCGCATAAAAGTAGTTGATCTACTTTCAAAAAAACGCTCTCGTATAATTGCCCGGCCCCGGCAAATTGCTATGTGTTTAGCAAGAGAATTAACCCAATTAAGCTTACCTGAAATTGGAGCTGCTTTTGGGGATCGCGACCATACAACGGTTATGTATGCTTGTAAAACAATAGAAAATTTACGGAACCAAGATACTGTACTCAACACAAATTTTAACTTACTTAACCAAACCTTACGAAATTAATATTACCTGGATAATTATAAATTTATATGATTCATATTGGTATATACATATCATTTGTGAATATCTATTAAAAATATTTTTTTTACAAAGTTATATACATATTGTTTCTCTTAAAAAATAATCTAAATCCACAATTTTTACACATGATAACTTGTTAAAGTTAAAGAAAAATATAGTGTTATTAACCGCATAACACCCAATTATTATTATTGTTTAAGGATATATAAAGAATGTTTATTGAAAAGATTGATAGGGATGTATTACTAAAACCACTTCAAATAGTAATTGGCATTGTTGAGCGTAAACAACCACTTCCTATTTTATCTAATGTATTGATAGAAAAAACGGGACCAACTTTACGCTTTGTGGCAACTGATCTAGAAATTCAAATTACAACACAGATTGAGTGTACTGATCAGACAGAATCAGATGCGGCAATTACTGTAGCCGCAAAAAAACTACAAGAGATACTCAGAGTACTGCCAGAAGGAAGTAAAGTCACTTTGGATATTCAGGATAATCGTCTTCAAGTAAAAGCAAATAAAAGTAAATTCAATTTACAAACTTTACCGGCACAGGATTTCCCGAAAGTAGGGGAACAATTAGAGCAAGTAGAAAAGGTACAAATTGAACAAAGGCAATTAAAAAAATTGTTAAGTATGGTTCAGTATGCCATGGCTCAGCAAGATATTCGTTATTATTTGAATGGGATTCTTTTAGTAGTTGATGGCAATTTTTTAAAACTTATAGCAACAGACGGACATCGTCTTGCTTTTACTAGCATTAAAACAGATATAACTTACACAAAACATGAAGTTATTCTTCCTCGTAAAACAGTTACTGAACTAGGTAAATTGCTGGCTGATACAGAAGAAAAAATAACATTTGAACTAGCAGAAAATAAAGTCAGGATTACATTTTCAGATATTATTCTAACTACTAAAGTAATTGATGGTAAATTTCCAGATTATGAACGTGTCATCCCGAATTACACTAATCATCTTGCATTGGATAGGCTAACCATATTACAAGCATTGCAGCGTGCGGCAATACTTTCTAATGAAAAATTCAGAGGGGTACGTTTTGTTCTTACAGAGAAAAATTTACGCATAATAAGCAGTAATAGCGAACAAGAAGAAGCACAAGAAGACTTGGAAACCGATTACCATGGGGTTGCACTGGATATTGGATTTAACGTTAATTACTTGATGGATGGATTAAATAACTCACCTGAACAAACAGTAATATTTTCATTTGGTGATCCTAATAGTAGTATTTTAATAACCGTACCAAATAATAATGAATTTAAGTACGTTGTCATGCCAATGCGAATATAAATTACCCCGGCATTAATTTAGTTGTTTCACGTGAAACAAAATTAAAAAATTATAGTGAGTAAAAATGAGTGAATATAATTCTGATAGCATTAAAGTATTAAAAGGACTAGAGGCGGTCAGAAAACGACCTGGTATGTATATCGGGGATACTAATGATGGTAGTGGACTGCATCATATGGTATTTGAGGCTGTTGATAATGCTGTTGATGAAGCACTGGCTGGATATTGTGATGAAATCACGGTTACCATTCATTCTGATAATTCAGTTAGTGTAACTGACAATGGACGTGGTATTCCGACAGATATTCATGCTGAAGAAAACCGTTCAGCAGCTGAAGTGATAATGACGGTCCTGCATGCAGGGGGTAAATTTGATAGTAATTCTTATAAGGTTTCTGGTGGCTTGCATGGTGTTGGTGTTTCGGTGGTAAACGCCCTTTCTGAATGGTTGCATCTGACAATTCGCAGATCAGGTCAGGTTCATTTTATGGAATTTCATCACGGGGAACCTGTTGCGCCTCTTAAGGTTATAGACACTACTGACAAGCGTGGTACAGAGGTACATTTTCTTCCCAGCAAAGAAACATTTGGGCCAGTGGAGTTTCATTTCGATATATTGGCAAAGCGTCTGCGCGAACTTTCTTTTCTGAACAATGGAGTAAGAATATCGCTAATAGATATGAGGAGTGGCAAGGAAGAGCATTTTGCATTTACTGGTGGGGTTAAGGGGTTTGTTGAATACATGAATAAAAACAAATCAACACTTCACCCTAGCATATTTTATACATGTATTGAAAAAGAAGGAATTACAGCTGAAATTGCAATGCAGTGGAACGATTCCTACCAGGAAAATGTACAGTGTTTCACAAACAATATACCTCAGCGTGATGGGGGTACTCATCTAACTGCCCTGCGCACGGCAATGACGCGTACGTTAAATCAATATATTGAGTCTGAAGAACTGGCGAAGAAGGCCAAGGTTGAAACAACTGGCGATGATATGCGTGAAGGATTAACGGCTGTTCTTTCGGTAAAACTTCCCGATCCAAAATTTTCTTCCCAGACCAAGGACAAGCTAGTCTCATCTGAAATCCGGCCTGTTGTTGAAGAGGTGGTAAGCCAGCAATTAATGACATTTTTGCTGGAAAAGCCTAATGATGCCAAAATAATTGTCGGAAAAATCATTGACTCAGCACGTGCCAGAGAGGCTGCACGCAAAGCACGTGAATTAACACGCCGTAAAGGGGTGTTGGATGGTATGGGATTGCCTGGCAAACTGGCAGACTGCCAGGAGAAAGACCCGGCACAGTCTGAACTTTATTTGGTGGAAGGTGATTCTGCGGGAGGATCAGCAAAACAAGGACGCGATCGTAAATTTCAGGCTATCCTGCCGCTCAAGGGCAAGATTCTGAATGTCGAAAGGGCGCGTTTCGAAAAGCTTATATCTTCACAAGAAATAGCTACATTAATAACAGTTCTTGGAACTGGTATTGGTAAAGATGAATACAACCCTGATAAATTGCGCTATCACCGCATCATCATCATGACAGACGCAGATGTTGATGGTTCGCATATTCGCACTTTATTACTGACATTTTTTTACCGCCAAATGCGGGAGTTGGTAGAACGCGGCCATGTTTATATTGCACAGCCTCCTCTATACAAGGTCAAACAAGGGAAGGAAGAGCGTTACCTGAAAGATGACCACGAATTAAAAAATTACATGTTGTGCTCCGCACTGGTAGATGCCGAGTTGCACACTGGCCAAAGTACTGCGACATTACAAGCAGAAACACTGGAAAATCTGGCAAAGGAATATTTTTTAGCTGAAGCCGTCATAGATCGTCTGTCGCGTATGATTGCTACAGAGGTGTTATATGCCATGCTTAAGCAGGTAAATATCCGGCTGGATAACAAAGACCAAGCCGCGCAAAGTGCAGCAGGCCTGCAACAAATTTGCAGCCCGGAAATAAAAATATTTGCAGAAACAAATCCAAACAATGACGAAAATCGTTTGCGTATAGAAAAACATCTTCATGGCAATTACTCAGTGAGCTATATTGAACAAAGTTTCTTGCATAGTGGCGATTACGCCCAAATCAGGCAAACAGCGCAGGCTCTTGGTGGTTTGATAGGTAAAGGTGCGTACATTAAGCGCGGAGAGCAACGTAAGCCGGTAGCAGATTTCAAGCAAGCCGTCGAATGGTTGCTTGAAGAAGCAAAGCGTGGAGTCAATATCCAGCGCTATAAAGGATTGGGTGAAATGAACCCTGAGCAGCTATGGGAAACCACTATGGATGTAAAAAATCGTATCTTGCTACGAGTGCAAGTTGAAGACATGATTTCAACAGATGAAATATTTACAACTCTAATGGGAGACGTGGTGGAACCCAGGCGTACTTTTATAGAGCAAAATGCATTAGGAGTAAAAAATCTGGATGTTTAACCGGTTTAGTGCAGATTTCCAATCCTGTTCGGCATTGTCTATTTCTTGCTGATTACATTTCAAACGACTTTCATAAGTTATCGTTACCGTTTGACTTAACAAGCTTTTTTAATTTATAGTGCGTCTCATGCAAACAGAATTGGACGCGTTAGAAGGTAAGTTGGCTCAACTAGTACAGTTAAGCCAGCGTCTACGTGCAGAAAATCACCAATTGCGCCAAGAGTTGGCAACAGCCTTAAGCCAAGGGCGCCTATCCAACGACAAAATGGAAAGCGCGCGCAAGCACTTGGAAAATTTGCTGGCTCAACTCCCCGAAGATATTGCATGAGCACCGACAAAATTAAAACGCTGGATGTCTTTATTCTCGATCGTGAATTTCGTGTCACTTGCCCGGAAGATGAGCGGGCTGAATTGCTTGAAGCTGTTTCCTATCTCGACAAAAAAATGCGTGAGATACGGGATACTGGAAAGGTTACCTCAGTAGAGCGCATTGCCATCATGGCCGCCTTGAATATTACCCATGAGTTATTAACCACGCGCCTTGGAACCGGTTTTGACATGGGTGAATTTAAGCATAAAATAAATCTTATGCAGGCGACCATCGATGCGACACTCGCAGAACAGGATGAGTTATTTTAGGTTTACCCATGTAATATTTGTGAAGTCAACTCTGTTTTGTGAGAAGTTCGACTAAAAATTATCTACACCAACTTTCCTCCACTTACCCGTTCTATTCCTGCTAGATCGCATACCGAGAATATCTCGCCAAAACCATTTTGTTGAAGTAACTCACGTGCCAGCACAGCTTGATCATAGCCATGTTCGAGCAGTAGCCATCCTCCGCAATCAAGGTATGGCTTGGCATGGATGATGATATGGCGAATATCGCGCAGGCCATCGTCGCCTGAAGCCAGCGCGAAAGGTGGCTCAAAGCGCACATCACCATATTGCAAATGTGGATCACCCTCCTTAACATAAGGCGGATTGGATACAATAAGATCAAAAAGTTGTGCGTCGAGTGCGCCAAACCAATCGCTTTGCATAAAAAATACGTTGTCGATACCCAACCGCTGCGCATTCATGCGTGCCACATCCAGTGCCGCAACAGACACGTCACAAGCCAGTATTTTGACAGCAGGGCGATTGTGCGCCATAGCCAAGGCTATGGCGCCACTGCCTGTGCCTAGGTCCAGCACCCGGCACTTGTCATGCGGCAAGATGCGCTGCAATGCCAGTTCGACCAGCAATTCAGTTTCGGGGCGCGGGATTAGCGTGGCAGGTGATACCTTGAATTTCAGTCCAAAGAATTCGCGCTCGCCGAGCAGATAAGCGATGGGTTCGCCATGCAGGCGACGTTGCATTAATGCGTCATGATCAGCTTGCTGGGTCTCACTGAGAACAGCCTCGGGATGTGCCAGTAGCCAGGCACGTGAAGTCTTCAGCACATGCTGCAACAGATATTGCACTTCGAGGCGTGCACTGGCAACATCGAGCAACAAAGCTTCTGCCAGCTTTGCAGCATCCCATAGCAGAATTTGCTGAATAGTATTTGATGGCATGGCCTGTTTAAATATGTGTAAATCTGGGGGTTGGGTTTTGACCCATTTCCAGTGTAAGCTGGATCAATTCGCAAGACAAATTGCTTTTCGAATTTAAGCAGTGTGCTGGGATTCAGGACGCCATTTAAGGTACCCTTCTGAAACAAAGGTGCGAAGTACCGGTATCTATTAGTTGTTGCACTTCGGGTTTAAATCCGCCATGCCTTACAAAATATCCATTCACTACCTTGACGATGCCGCACCTTATTATGCCGCTATTGCTGACCTGCCTTGGGCGGTGTGGCTGGATAGCGCAGGGATGGGACGTTATGACATCCTTTGTGCGCAGCCTGTAGCGACTTTTGTCACACGCGCCGCATCCACCGCGATTACCGATACAACCGGAACACGATATTCAACCGATGATCCTTTTGATTTGCTGCGCGCGCAATTGGGTAAACATGCCGTAGCCATACCCGGTATCCCGTTTGCAGGAGGCGCCTTGGGCTACTGGGGTTATGACCTGGCGCGCCGCATCATGCTGTTGCCTGCGCAAGCACAGGACACAGAATGTTTGCCAGACATGGCGATGGGCATCTATGACTGGGCTATTGTGCTGGATCACGATGAAAAAGCTGCCTATCTTGTTTCACAGCAACACGAGCGAGTAACGGCGCAGGTATTGCCCCAAATCCTCGAACGGCTGCAAGGCAACTTCAGCATGCCTCGTGAAACGTTCAAGGTACATGGAAGCGCCCAGTCAAACCTAACCCGTACTGAATATGAATCTGCATTCAATACGGTGCAACGGTATTTGTATGCAGGTGACTGCTATCAGGTCAATTTGGCGCAACGCTATGTGGCGCGCGCTTCCGGCGATCCGTTTGATGCCTATCTCGAACTGCGCCGCCTGAGTCCCGCACCTTATTCTGCTTATTTAAATTTGCCGCAAGCCAAAATTTTATGCGCTTCGCCGGAACGGTTTTTACGCGTGCTTGAAGGAAAAGTGGAAACCAAGCCGATCAAAGGCACGCGCCCACGCATGGCAGACGCGCAGCTCGATGTGCAGGCAGCGCACGAATTGCAATCCAGCGGCAAAGACCGTACAGAAAATTTGATGATCGTTGACTTGCTGCGCAACGACTTGGGCAAAAGCTGTGTGCCCGGCTCGGTTCAGGTGCCCAATCTGTTCGGGGTGGAAAGCTTTGCCCACGTGCATCATCTGGTTAGCACGGTTACCGGAGAATTGGCGGACGGGCAGGATGCGTTGATGTTGCTGCGCAACTGTTTTCCTGGCGGTTCTGTCACTGGCGCACCCAAGCAGCGTGCAATGGAAATCATTGAGCAAATTGAGCCCCAGCGGCGCGGTGTGTATTGCGGTGCAATAGGCTACGTTAGTTTTGATGGCAATATGGACAGCAATATCGCCATCCGCACTTTGGTCTATTCGGATGGTGAAATCCGCTTCTGGGCAGGTGGTGGTATCGTTGCAGATTCTGATGCGGCGGCGGAATATCAGGAAACGCTGGATAAGGCGGTGGGGATGTTGAAATTGCTGCGGCATTTTGGCAAAAACACCTCTCCATTTTAGTGGAGTTAAAACCACCACTACTTTGGCACTCAGATACCGTTAGGGGAAGTGGGCGTCCGTTCCATTACCTGATGGTGTCCTGAAAGCCTCTGTGGCGGACGGCACGTCTGCTGTGGCATAATTGCACGCTCAATCAGGTAATCGCAATGAGCGCAAAAACGTTATACGACAAACTCTGGGATAGTCACGTAGTCCGGCAGGAAGCTGACGGCACGGCACAGATCTATATCGACCGCCATCTGGTGCATGAAGTCACCAGCCCGCAGGCATTCGAGGGTTTGAGACTGGCGCACCGCAAGCCATGGCGCATTGCTTCCATGCTGGCGGTGGCGGATCACAACGTACCGACCACGGGGCGTGACAAGGGCATCGCCGACCCGATTTCGCGTTTGCAGGTGGAGACGCTGGATCAGAACTGCGAGGAACTGGGCATCACCGAATTCAGGATGGCCGATTTGCGTCAGGGTATCGTGCATGTGATCGGCCCGGAACAGGGTGCGACCTTGCCCGGCATGACGGTGGTGTGCGGCGATTCGCATACCAGCACGCATGGTGCGTTTGCCGCGCTGGCGTTCGGTATCGGCACCTCCGAGGTCGAGCATGTGATGGCGACGCAGTGCCTGTTGATGAAGCAGGCCAAGGCGATGCAGGTGCTGGTCGAAGGGGTGCTGGGCAAAGGCGTCACCGCAAAAGACATCGCGCTGGCGGTGATCGGCAAGATCGGTACCGCAGGCGGCACCGGCTACGCCATCGAATTTGCGGGCAGCGCCATCCGTGCGCTTTCGATGGAGGGACGCATGACACTGTGCAACATGGCCATCGAAGCCGGTGCGCGCGCGGGTATGATCGCGGCGGATGACACGACGATCAGTTACCTCAAGGGTCGTCCGTTCGCGCCGCAGGGCGAGTCGTGGGATAAGGCCGTGGCTTACTGGCGCACGTTGCACAGCGATGATGGCGCGCAGTTCGACAAGGTGGTGCGCCTCGCTGCCGCTGAAATCAAGCCGCAAGTGACTTGGGGCACTTCGCCGGAGATGGTGGTGGCGGTGGATGGGCGTGTGCCTGACCCTGCCTCCGCACCCGACGAGGTGAAGCGCCAGGACTGGGCGCGCGCCTTGCAGTATATGGGTTTGACTGCCAATACGCCGATCAGCGAAATCAAGATCGACAAAGTGTTCATCGGCTCCTGCACCAATGCCCGCATCGAGGATTTGCGCGCGGCGGCGGCAGTGGCGCGCGGCAAGCATGTCGCCGCCAACGTGAAGCTGGCGATGGTGGTGCCAGGCTCCGGGCTGGTGAAGCAGCAGGCCGAGCACGAGGGGCTGGACAAGATGTTCGTCGCGGCAGGTTTCGAGTGGCGCGATCCGGGCTGTTCCATGTGCCTGGCGATGAATGATGACAGGCTTGCGCCAGGCGAACGTTGCGCCTCGACCTCCAACCGCAACTTCGAGGGGCGGCAGGGGCCGGGCGGGCGCACGCATCTGGTGAGTCCGGAAATGGCAGCTGCCGCCGCGATTGCCGGGCATTTTGTTGATGTAAGCAAATTGTGAAAGGAGCGAACATGAAGAAAATATTGGCTTTGTTGATGGCGCTGAGCGTGTTGACCGCATGCAACACGATGGAAGGCTTGGGCAAGGACATCAAGAAGGGTGGCGAAAAACTGGAGAAAACAGCGAAATAATGCGTAAGTTTACCGTGCTGGACGGGCTGGTTACGCCATTGGATCGAGCCAATGTGGATACCGATGCGATCATCCCCAAACAATTCCTGAAATCCATCAAGCGTTCCGGTTTCGGCCCCAACGCGTTCGACGAGTGGCGCTATCTCGACCACGGCGAGCCGGGCATGGACAACAGCAAGCGTCCCTTGAACAAGGATTTTGTACTGAACCAGCCGCGCTACCAAGGCGCGCAGGTTTTGCTGGCGCGCGAAAATTTCGGCTGCGGTTCGTCGCGCGAACACGCGCCGTGGGCGCTGGAAGACTACGGCTTGCGCGCCATCATCGCGCCGAGCTTCGCCGACATCTTTTTCAACAACTGTTTCAAGAACGGCCTGCTGCCCATCCGTCTGGATGCGGCCAGCGTGGATGCACTGTTCAAGGCGGTGGAAGCCACGCCGGGCTACCGTCTGAGAATCGACTTGGAGCAACAAACCATCACCGCGCCGGATGGCACGGTGTATCGTTTCGAGGTGGAGGCTTTCCGCAAGCATTGTTTGCTGAATGGACTGGATGACATCGGGCTGACCTTGCAGCATGTGGATGAGATCAAGGTCTATGAACAGAAGCGGCGCGAACAGCAGCCATGGTTGTTTGCCTGAATCCCCCATAGCCTGTTGCCAAATAGGGCGGCGTAGCGGGAGATTAGGATTTTTGATTTATGAGAATAGGAATTTGAAATGAAAATCGCAGTATTGCCGGGTGACGGTATCGGACCGGAAATCGTGGCGCAGGCGGCAAGGGTGCTGGAAGCATTGCGCAGTGACGGCCTGAAAATCGAACTGGAATACGCGCACATCGGCGGGGCAGGTTACGATGCGGCGGGCGATCCATTTCCTGCGGCGACCGAAAAGCTGGTTCTTGCCTCCGATGCGGCCTTGCTCGGCGCAGTGGGCGGTTATCAATACGACACGCTGCCGCGCGAATTGCGCCCGGAAAAAGGTTTATTGCGCATCCGCAAGGCGCTGAACGCCTTTGCCAACCTGCGTCCGGCCATGGTGTATCCAGAGCTGGTCAACGCCTCTACGCTCAAGCCGGAGCTGGTGTCGGGTCTGGACATCATAATTTTGCGCGAACTCACCGGCGACATTTATTTCGGCCAGCCGCGCGGCATCCGCACGCTGGACAACGGTGAGCGCGAAGGCTTCGACACCATGAGATACAGCGAATCGGAAATCCGCCGCGTGGCGCATGTCGGTTTCCAGATCGCAATGAAGCGCAACAAGAAAGTGTGCTCGGTGGACAAGGCCAACGTGCTGGACACCAGCATGTTCTGGCGCGAGATTGTGACTGCCGTGGCGAAGGAATATCCGCAGGTCGAACTGTCGCATATGTATGTGGACAACGCCGCGATGCAGCTGGTGCGCGCGCCCAAGCAGTTTGACGTGATCCTCACCGGCAACATTTTCGGCGACATTTTGTCCGATGAAGCATCCATGCTGACCGGCTCCATCGGCATGCTGCCGTCCGCCTCGCTGGATGCGAACAACAAGGGCTTGTATGAGCCATGCCACGGCTCAGCGCCCGACATCGCGGGCAAGAATATCGCCAATCCGCTGGCGACGATTTTGTCGGTGGCGATGATGATGCGCTATACCTTCGCGCGCGAAGACATTGCGCAGCGCATCGAAAGCGCGGTGCGCAAGGTGTTACAGCAGGGCTTGCGCACCGGGGATATTTACGAAGACGGGATGCGGAAGGTCGGCACCGGTGCGATGGGCGACGCGGTGGTCGCGGCACTATAAAGAATTTGGCCAATCAGGAAAGTTGAGAGCATGAGCAAGAAGTACGATGTGTGCATATTGGGTGCGACCGGCGCAGTGGGCGAGGCGATGCTGGCCATACTGGAGCAGCGCAAATTTCCGGTGGGTAATCTTTACCCGCTGGCATCCAGCCGTTCCGCCGGTTCCAAGGTGACGTTCCATGGCGAGGAAATCACCGTGCTGGATGTGGAGGGGTTTGACTTCTCCAAGACCCAGATCGGGCTGTTCTCCGCAGGCGGCAGCGTGTCGGCAAAATACGCGCCCATCGCGGCGGCGGCGGGCTGCGTGGTGATCGACAATACCGCGCATTTCCGCTATGACGACGATATTCCGCTGGTAGTGCCGGAGGTGAATCCGCATGCTATCGCGCAATACAAGAATCGCGGCATCATCGCCAATCCGAACTGTTCCACCATCCAGATGCTGGTGGCGCTGAAGCCGATACATGACGCGGTGGGCATCGAGCGCATCAATGTCGCCACCTATCAGGCGGTATCCGGCACCGGCAAGGAGGCCATCGATGAACTGGCCGACCAGACGCGCGCTTTGTTCAATCAGCAAGATGTGAAGGTCGAGGTATACCCGAAACGCATCGCGTTCAACGTGCTGCCGCAAATTGACGTATTCATGGACAACGGCTACACCAAGGAAGAAATGAAGATGGTGTGGGAGACGCGCAAGATCATGGAAGACGACAGCATCATGGTGAATCCCACTGCGGTACGGGTGCCGGTATTTTACGGTCACTCCGAGGCGGTGCATATGGAGACGCGCAAGAAGATTACCGCCGATGAGGCGCGTGCCTTGCTGGAAAAAGCGCCAGGCGTGCAGGTGCTGGACAAACGCGAGCCGGGCGGTTATCCCACTGCCATCGAAGCGGCGGGGCAGGATGCGACTTTTGTCGGACGCATCCGTGAAGACGTGTCACACCCGCGCGGCTTGAATTTGTGGGTGGTAAGCGATAATGTGCGCAAGGGGGCGGCGCTCAACAGTATTCAGATCGCCGAAATTTTGATTGAAAAGTACTTGGGATTTTGATTGTAAACACGTGTATTAGCACATCATATGGAATTCATTTTTAGCTTGTGCTGTTAACTCTATGATGTTATGTTATTTGTCCAAAATAATGCATTTAAAGGTGGCAGCGTGCTGAAATTACTCATCAAAACGTTAGGATTTATTGCCTGTTTAACCTTGTCTGGCGTTGCTTGTGCCGTGGGTATGGGCGGCATTAACGTGATTTCCGCATTAGGTGAGCCCTTGAAAGCGGAGATTGAACTGGTCGCCGTTGGCAAGGCTGAAAAAAACAGCCTGTCCGCGCACCTGGCTTCGCCCGATGTATTCAAGGGTGCAGGCATAGACTTTCCCAGCGCGCTGCCCAAGTTAAAATTCCAGATTGATACGCGTGACAACGGTGACTTCTACCTTAAGATGACATCGGTGCAACCGGTGAATGAGCCGTTCGTCAGCTTGCTGGTGGAATTGAGCTGGTCTTCCGGCAGGCTGTTGCGCGAATACACTTTCCTGCTGGATCCTCCAGGTTATAGGCCGGAGCTGCCCAAGGCGGTGGAAGTACAGCCTGTCCCGAGTAAAGTTGAGGCGCAGGTTGAGCCAAGTACCGCAGCCCCGGTGCATACCACCGAGTTGCCGCGAACCGCCGCGCCGGTGACTGAAAAAATACCCGTTGCATCCACACCAGCTGTTGTCAGTGAACACGCCGAAAGCAGCAATGTCGCTATGGGTGTCATCAAGGTTAAACGCGGCGACACCTTGAGCAAAATAGCGAGAGAAGCCAAACCTTCTGAAATAAGTCTGGAACGTATGCTGGTCGCGTTGTATCGCGCCAACGCCGATGCATTTGACGGCAAAAACATGAACCGCCTGAAGACCGGCAAGATACTGCACATGCCCGAACAGTCCGATCTGGACAAGTTGGCGCAGGTGGATGCCGTGAAAGAAATTCGTGTGCAAGTTGCCGATTGGCATGCCTATCGCCAGAAACTTGCAGCAGCCAGTACGGCTGTAACGGAACATGCTCCCAAGCAGGAAGCATCCGGCAAGATCAGTACTACCGTAGCCGAGAAAGCGCCTGCCGCAAAAGAACCTGCCAGGGAAGTGGTGAGGCTGTCCAAGGGTGAGGCTCCTGGTGACAAGGCCGGTGCAGGCGGAAATGCAAAATCCCTGCAGGAAAAAGCTCACGCAATGGAAGAAGAAGCCATTGCCAAGAAAAAGGCGCTCAAGGAAGGCAATGAGCGTATTGCACTGCTGGAAAAGAATGCCAAGGATATGCAGCGCCTGATCGAGTTGAAGAGCAAGCCTGTAGCGCCGTCAGCCAAACCAGAACCTGCCAAGGTTGAGGCCAAGCCGCCAATGCCTGTTACAGTATCATCTGTTGCCGCTACCGCGAGTGGCGTGGCGCCTGCCAGTGCGGTAAAGCCTGCCAAGCCTGCCGCCAAGCCAGTAGTGGCACCCAAGGTAGTCGCTCCCCCGCCTTCATTGCTGGATGAACCGCTCTATCTGGCGGGAGGCGCTGCTGCGCTGCTGGCTATGGGAGGTCTTGGTTTTGTGCTGGTTAAACGCAGAAGAGGCGGCAAGGCCAGCGATAAGAAATCGGGTGACAAGGAACCAAAGGAAGTAAAAGAAGATATGGGTAGCAAAACCAGCACCCGTATTTCTGCGCCGGTTGCATCCTCGCCGGAAACCGGTGATTTCACGCATGCCGCAGCAGCCACTACTAGCCAAATGCCGCCCGAGGATGTTGATCCGATCAGCGAAGCCGACCTGTTCCTGAACTTTGGGCGTGATGCACAAGCAGAAGATATCCTGAAAGATGCGCTGGAGAAGAATCCTGCAAATAATCAGGTCCGTCTCAAGTTGCTGTCCATCTATGCGAACCGCAAGGATACCAAGCAGTTTTCCTCTATTGCGCGCCAGGTTCAGGATTCCGGAGATGCAGCGGCATGGGTACAAGCTGCTGAAATGGGTCGCGGCATGGAGCCTAACAACCCGATGTATGGAGGTGCGGGTGACGAGTCGACTGCACCAGTTATGGAGCAAGTAAAGAGCGAGCAACAACCTGCCGCTGGTTTGGATTTTGACTTGGGTTTTGTCGCGCCAGAGACAGCCGCAACGCCTGAAGGTGAGGGTACAGTGGCGCTTGCACCGTCATTGAATACCTCTGCTGCCGCACCGTTGGATTTTGATCTGGGTTTCTCTGCACCAGAAGCAGCGGCCATACCTGAAAATGAAGGCACTGTAATATCAAGTGCGCCACTGGGTGATGAATTCATGGCCACGCCAGCAGCGGAGGCTTTGCAAGAAACCCAGATGGATTTTGACATAACATCCACACACCCATCATTGGCTGCCATTGAGCCAGGGCAGGATGCAGCAATAGATTTTGACGTGACAGCCTCGCGTCCATCTTTTGCCGCAACGGAGCCGGAACAGGCGGCAGCGGCAACACCAAACTTGGATGATTTGGTATTTGATATAACCTCTACCCATCCTTCATTGACGGCGGTAACGGAGGAAAATGCTGACTTCACTCCGTCGGGCAATGATGGTGCCATGGAATTCACGCTGGATTTTCCCACTGCCGACAAACCTGAGGCCGTTCCTGCGCAAGCTGCCGCCAAGGAGGCGAGCGGTGCTGACTTGGGTAGTATCAGCCTGAATTTTGATGAGCCAGCCGCACCTGCTTCTGCTCCAGCGGCGGCTAAAGATGCGCATTGGCACGATATCGCCACCAAGCTTGACCTCGCCAAGGCCTACCAGGAAATGGGGGATAACGCCGGTGCGCGTGAAATTCTGGGAGAAGTGCAGGCCGAGGGCGATGAACAACAACGCGCTGCGGCTGATGCCATACTGCAACAACTGCTTGCTTAACCCGCACGATGTAAACTGAACGGCAGCCGTGAGTCACAGGCTGCCGTTTTTATTTGAGCCAATCTTGCTCCTGAACAATTCGATGCCGCATCCCGCCGCACTGATTTTCCTTTGGGCCTGCATCACCGTCGCCATGCAATCGCTGCAAGCGACCGCCCTGATGCTTGCCGGCCTGCCGCTGCTGATCGCGGCTTACGCGATCTCTGCCGCACGCCTGCTTACACTGCTGCGCCGCACACGCTGGATCATGCTGTCGCTGCTGCTCATTTATGCCTATGCCACCCCGGGCGAAGCGGTATGGACATCGCTGGCCCAGTTCAGCCCGACCCATGAAGGACTGGTTGATGGCCTGCTGCAATTGTGCCGCCTGCTTTTCGCGCTGGCCGGTTTGTCCATCCTGCTGAGCTTGCTGCCGCAACAAAAACTCATCAGCGGCCTCTATACCCTGTGCTATCCCTTGCGCTATATTGGCCTGTCACGCGAGCGCGTTGCAGTGCGCCTGGCGTTGACGCTGCATTATGCCGAATCCGCCATGCTGGATACCGCCGCCAATTGGCGCGGCAGTATCGAACAAGCGCTGGCTGCGGAAGGGTCGCCGCGTAACGGCGGGAACCCCACCGGCGTCCCTCTTGCGGGGGCTGCGGGTGAAATGAAACAAGGCAGTATTGAGTTGCACTCATCCCACTTCACGCTGCGTGATGCCCTGCTGCTGGTCGCGGGCTGTGCTTCACTCATGCTGATGCTGTTATGAGAATCGCATTGGGGGTGGAATACGACGGTTGCCAGTTTTTCGGCTGGCAGAGCCAGGCAGATGGACACACCGTGCAGGATACGCTGCAAGTTGCCTTGAACTCCATTGCCAGCAAACCCGTTACCCTTATTGCCGCCGGGCGCACCGACACCGGCGTACACGCGCTGGAGCAGGTGGTACATTTCGATATTAATATCGAGCGACCTCTCTCTGCCTGGGTGCGCGGCGTCAATGCCTTGCTGCCGAAAAACATTGCCGTGCTGTGGGCGCAACCTGTGCCGGACGAATTCCATGCGCGCTTTTCCGCGCAGGCGCGCAGCTACCGCTACCTGCTCATCAACCGCCCGGTGCGCAGCGCCGTGCAGCATGGCAGGGCGGGCTGGTTCCATACGCCGCTGGATGTGGAGCAGATGCGCGAGGCCGCGCAGTATCTGTTGGGCGAACACGATTTCAGCGCCTTCCGTGCTTCCGAATGCCAGGCGAAGACACCCATCAAGAATCTCGCGCAACTCGACATCCAGAAACAGGGCGATACCATCATCTTTGATTTAACCGCCAATGCCTTCCTGCACCACATGGTGCGAAATATTATCGGCTGCCTGGTGTATGTCGGCAAAGGCAAGCACCCGCCGCAGTGGATGAAAGAGGTGCTGGAAAGCCGCGTGCGCAGCCTTGCGGCACCGACCTTCGCGCCGGATGGTTTGTATCTGCGCCGCATCACTTATGATGCGAAGTGGGGATTGCCACAAATTGCTGTGTAAACTTCCCGCATTTGGACTCCCGCCCGAATGTTTTACAATGCGGCCTCGTTAATTGCGTCTTATCGCTTGGAACCGACATGACCCGAACCAAGATTTGCGGCATCACGCGCGTGCAAGACGTGCTGGCCGCCGCCGCAAATGGTGCGGATGCGCTCGGGCTGGTGTTTTATGACAAAAGCCCGCGCCATGTGACGCTGCAACTGGCTGCGCAACTGGCTGCGGCGATCCCGCCGTTCGTGACGCTGGTGGGATTGTTCGTGAACCCTTCCGCTGATGAGGTGCGCGAGGTATTGCGCCAAGTGCCGCTGGATGTGTTGCAGTTCCACGGCGAGGAAGAGCCGGAGTTCTGCGCCCAGTTCGGACGGCCTTATCTGAAGGCGATACGGGTCAAGGCAGGAGTAGATTTGGTACAATGCGCGGCGCGTTATCAGGGCGCACAGGGTTTGCTGCTGGATGCGTTCATCGCCGGCACGCATGGCGGTACTGGGGCATCGTTCGACTGGGCACTGATCCCGCATGCTTTGCCGCTGCCGATGATCCTGTCCGGCGGACTGCATGCGGGCAATGTGGCGCAGGCGATCAAACAGGTGCGGCCCTACGCGGTAGACGTTTCCAGCGGTGTGGAAGCGGCCAAGGGGATCAAGGATGCGGCGAAGATCGCGGCATTCATCAAAGAGGTTAAGGACATTGACTTACAACTATCCAGATAACACCGGCCACTTCGGCCCTTACGGCGGCATCTACGTCGCCGAGACCCTGATGGGCGCGCTGGAAGAGTTGCGCGCGGCCTACGAGCACTATCGAAACGACCCAGAATTCATCGCCGAATTTGCCTACGAGCTGAAGCATTTCGTCGGCCGCCCCAGCCCGATTTACCATGCGAAACGCTGGTCGGAGCATCTCGGCGGGGCGCAGATTTATTTGAAGCGCGAAGACCTGAATCATACCGGCGCGCACAAGGTGAATAACACCGTTGGGCAGGCGTTGCTGGCCAAGCGCATGGGCAAGCCGCGCGTGATCGCGGAGACCGGCGCCGGACAGCACGGCGTGGCGACCGCCACGGTGGCCGCGCGCTACGGCATGGAATGCGTGGTGTATATGGGCGCGGAAGACGTGCAGCGCCAGTCGCCCAACGTGTTCCGCATGAAACTCTTGGGCGCGACGGTGGTGCCGGTGGAGAGCGGCTCGAAGACACTCAAGGATGCGCTGAACGAGGCGATGCGCGACTGGGTGACCAACATCGAGAACACTTTTTACATCATCGGCACGGTGGCGGGGCCGCATCCGTATCCGATGATGGTGCGCGACTTCAATTCCATCGTGAGCAAGGAAGCCGTGGTGCAGATGCCGGAGCTGGCCGGGCGCCAGCCGGATGCGGTGATCGCCTGTGTCGGCGGCGGCTCCAACGCGATGGGCGTGTTCTACCATTACCTGGATATTCCCGGCGTGCGCCTGATCGGCGTGGAAGCGGGCGGGCACGGCATTGCCAGCGGAGCGCATGCCGCGCCGCTGACTGCGAACAGTGCGGTCGGGGTGCTGCACGGCAACAAAACCTATCTGGTACAGGATGCCAACGGGCAGATCATCGAGACGCATTCGATTTCCGCCGGCCTGGATTATCCCGGCGTCGGCCCCGAACACGCGTGGCTGAAGGACAG
>JAQTOM010000002.1:39474-68199 GCA_028713345.1 Gallionellaceae bacterium
ATCCAGCGCTCTTCGGAGCGCGCGCTGAAACATAACGTATCGCTGCATGACGTGCTCGACATGGTGGCGCAGTTCCGCAAGAAAGACAGTGCAACGCCGCTGGTGCTGATGGGCTACGGCAACCCGATCGAGGCAATGGGCTGGGAGCGTTTCGCCAAACGCTGCGCGGAAGCGGGTGTGGACGGCGTGCTGACCGTGGACTTCCCGCCGGAGGAAAGCCACGAGGCGTTCGGCCACTTGCAGCGCCACGGCATCGATCCGATTTTCCTGCTGGCACCGACCACCAGGGATGAGCGCATTGCCAAGGTGGCGAAGCAGGCGCGCGGCTACGTGTATTATGTGTCGCTCAAGGGGGTGACCGGAGCCGGCAATCTGGATTTGTCGGACATCGCGCAGAAAATTCCGCAACTGCGTCAGCACATCAGCCTGCCCATCGGCGTGGGCTTCGGCATCCGCGATGCGGCCACTGCACACGCGGTATCCAAGTTGTGCGATGGCGTAGTGGTGGGCAGCCGCATCGTGCAGGAAATCGAAAATTCGAATGAGCAGAACGTGGTTTCCAATGTAAGCAAACTGGTCAAGGAATTGCGCTTGGCGATAGATCAGGCATAAGGAGGATTCATGAGTTGGTTCCAGAAATTATTGCCGCCCAAGATCAAACGCCGTGAACTGGGGGCAGAGGGCAAGAGGAACGTACCCGAGGGCTTGTGGCATAAATGTCCTGCATGCCAGGCGGTGCTGTACCACTCCGACCTGGAAAAAAACTTCAGCGTGTGCCCGAAGTGCAATCACCATCACCGCATCACCGCGCGCACCCGGCTGGATTGGCTGCTGGATGCCGAGGGGCGTTTCGAGATCGGCGCCGAGGTACAGCCGCTGGATACGCTGAAATTCAAGGACAGCCGCAAATACAGCGAGCGCCTGAGCGTGGCGCAAAACGAAACCGGCGAGACCGACGCGCTGGTGGTGATGCAGGGCAGCGTGCATGCCCTGCCGCTGGTGGCGGCGGTATTCGAGTTCAGCTTCATGGGCGGCTCCATGGGTTCGGTGGTGGGCGAGCGCTTCGTGCGCGGGGTGCAGCTTGCCACCGAGCAGAAGATTCCCTTCGTGTGTTTCGCCGCGAGCGGCGGCGCGCGCATGCAGGAAGGCCTGCTGTCATTGATGCAGATGGCCAAGACTTGCGGCGCGCTGACCCAGTTGAGCGCGGAAAAACTGCCGTTTATTTCCGTGCTGACCGACCCGACTATGGGCGGCGTATCCGCCAGCTTCGCCTTCATGGGCGACGTGGTGATCGCCGAACCCGGTGCGCTGATCGGTTTCGCCGGTGCGCGCGTGATCCAGCAGACCGTGCGCGAAACCCTGCCGGAAGGGTTCCAGCGCGCGGAATTCCTGCTGGAGCATGGCGCAATAGACATGATCGTGGACAGGCGCCAGATGCGCGACCAGCTCGCGACGCTGATTACGCTGCTGACTAGGCAACCAGCGGTTGCGGCAGCTGCTTAGCAGAATGCCGCATAAGCCATGCCGCAAAAACTGGCCGACTGGCTAAGTCACCTAGAATCACTGCATCCCAAAACCATCGCGCTCGGTCTGGAGCGCGTGGTGCAAGTCAAACAGCGGCTCAATCTTCAACCCAACTTCCCCGTCATCATCGTCGGCGGCACCAACGGCAAAGGCTCGGTGTGCGCCATGCTGGAAGCCATGCTGCATGCGGCAGGCTATCGTGTCGGCTGCTACACCTCGCCGCACTTGCTGGCTTACAACGAGCGTGTGCGCATCGAAAAAAAACAAGCGAGCGATGAGGTGTTGTGTGCGGCGTTCGAGAGGGTGGAGCAGGCACGCAACCCCTCTTATCCCCTCCCCCTGCAAGGGGGAGGGTTAGGGTGGGGGTCGAACTCTGAAAATACACCCCCATCCTCACCTTCCCCCTGCAAGGGGGAAGGAACAAACTCCGTGGGTCATGCACCAGAAATTTCGCTCACTTATTTCGAATTCGGCACCCTCGCCGCGATGCAGTGTTTCGTCGAGCGCAAGGTAGAGGTTGCCATTCTCGAAGTCGGCCTTGGCGGCAGGCTGGATGCGGTCAATGTGTTCGACCATGATTGCGCGGTGGTCACCAGCGTGGACATAGACCACACCGATTATCTGGGCGACACGCGCGAACAGATCGCGTTCGAGAAGGCGGGAATTTTCCGTGCGGGGAAGGTGGCGATATTCGGGGATCCGGATATGCCCGCCGCTATTGCCAGCGAGGCGCAACGCATCGGCGCGCAGTTGTGGCGGCTGGGCGAGCAATTCAGTTTTACGGCAGGCATGCAGCAGTGGAATTATCGCGGGATGGCGGGTACACGCAGCGCCTTGCCGCTTCCCGCCTTGCGCGGGGCATACCAGTTGCACAATGCCAGCACCGCGTTGGCGGTGCTGGACGCGCTCAAGGTTGCATTGCCGGTGAGCATGGAAGCGGTACGGCGCGGGCTGGTCGAGGTCGGCCTGCCGGGACGTTTTCAGGTGGTGCCGGGCAGGCCGCTGCTGATTCTGGATGTGGCGCACAATCCCCATGCGGCGCGCTCGCTGGCGCACAATCTGGCGGATATGCCGCCGTGCCCCAGGACATTTGCGGTTTTTGCCATGCTCAGGGATAAGGATATAGCCGGTGTGGTGCATGCACTCAATGATCAAATAGATGCCTGGCTGGTGGCGGGCATCGCCGTGCCGCGCGGTGCAACCGGCGATGAATTGGTTCAGGTGCTGCGTGATGAAGGGGTGAAAGGGGCCGTGCTGACGTTCGCCACGGTAACGGCTGCGTTGCAGCATGCCTGCAACGAGGCCTCCGAAAATGATAGAATTGCGGCATTCGGTTCATTCTATACAGTAGCGGAAGTGATGCATACGCGCGGCCTGCGCTACGCCTGATTTCTGCGGGGACGCACGATGGCAAAACAGACCATGGATGATGAAGCTGGCTTGAAGCGGCGTGCAAGGCGGCGCCTGATCGGTGCGGTGACGCTTACCACCGTCATCGTGGTGCTATTGCCCATGTTTCTGGATAGCGAACCCAAGTTGGCGGGTCAGGACATCGAGTTGCGCATCCCCGACAAGGACAAGGTGGGCGAGTTTGCACCCAGGATGGATCCGCCATCCGCGAGTGCGCCTGTCGCCGCGCTTCCCGCCTCCGCATCTGTTGTTGTTTCTGCTCCCGTAACCGTGGCGCCGCAAGAGGTTCTGGCACCCCAAGTACCCGCTGCCTCAAAAGTACAGGAAAGCAAGCCTGTAAAATCCAAGGGGGTTGTGCCGGAAGCCAAACCTGCCGAGCAGACGCAGGTTGAGCCACATTCCAGCTTTGTAGTGCAGATAGGCGCATTTTCCAAGGTTGATACCGCACATTATTTACAGAAAAAATTGAGCAAAGAGGGTTTCAAGGTATATACCGAAAAAGTGGCCGACAAGATACGTGTGCGCGCCGGTCCCTATGCCACGCGCGAGGCGGCAGAAAAGGTGCGCCACAAGCTTGAGGCGCAAGGGTTGCATCCTGACATCAGCCAAATGCCATAACCATGACGTGGCTTGATTACACGGTTATCGTAATTATTGCGCTATCGGCACTGCTGGGATGGTGGCGTGGTTTGGCGTATGAGGTGTTGTCGCTGCTCGGCTGGGTGGCAGCCATTCTCGTGGCGCGCCTGTTTGCTGCCAGCGTTGCGCCTTTTATGCCTGCCGCACTGGGTGAGGAGGCAGTCAGGACTGCCGTAGCCTATGCTGCATTATTTATCGGCACCTTGATTATCGGCGGCATCGTCGCGTGGCTATTGTCCAAGCTGGTCAAATTTGTCGGGCTGGGATGGCTGGATGGCATGCTTGGTATATTGTTCGGTGTACTGCGGGGCGTGCTGGTGGTGCTGGCGCTGGTGTTAGTGGCAGGAATGACCCGCCTGCCGGGCGAATCATCCTGGCGCAACGCATGGTTAAGCAAGCCGCTGGAAAGCGTTGCACTGGCTACACGGGCCTGGCTGCCGGATAACATGGCGCAACGCGTACATTATTGAATTCAAATTAATTATCGGGATTAAATTATGTGTGGCATTTTAGGCATCGTCGCGCATACACCGGCCAACCAGGTCCTGTATGACGGCCTGCTGGTGTTGCAGCACCGCGGCCAGGATGCTGCGGGTATCGCCACCATCGACGGCAATGCTTTCCATATGCACAAGGGCAATGGCCTGGTGCGCGACGTGTTCCGCACCCGCAACATGCGCGCGCTGCTGGGCAATGCGGGCATCGCGCATGTGCGCTATCCCACCGCCGGTTCCGCCATCGACCACAACGAAGCACAGCCGTTCTATGTCAATTCGCCGTTCGGCATCATGCTCGGACATAACGGCAACCTGACCAACACCAAGCAGTTGCAGGAAGAATTGTTTCTGGAAGACCGGCGCCACGTGAACACCAAGTCCGATTCGGAAGTGTTGCTCAACGTGCTGGCGCATGAGCTGCAGGAAAAGTCCAAGAAATACCGTCTCGATGTGCAGACTATCTTTGCCGCCGTATCGGGCGTGCACCGCCGTTGCCGGGGCGCCTATGCGGTAGTGGCCATGATTGCGGGCTATGGTTTGCTGGCGTTTCGCGACCCTCATGGCATCCGCCCGCTGATAATGGGCAGCCATCAAACGGAATATGGCACGGAATATCTGGTTGCCTCGGAAAGCGTGGCGCTGGACACACTGGGCTTCAAGCTGCTGCGCGACATCGCACCGGGGGAGGCGGTGTTCATTGACTTCGAGGGTAATCTCCGCAGCCAGCAGTGCGCGAAAAACCCCGTGCTCAACCCCTGTATTTTCGAGTATGTCTATCTGGCACGACCGGACTCGGTGATAGACGGAATTTCGGTGTATGAGACGCGTTTGAATATGGGTGAAAACCTGGCCGACAAGATTACGCACACCTGGCCGCAGGCGGATATTGACGTGGTCATCCCGATTCCTGATTCCAGCCGCCCCAGTGCCTTGCAACTGGCCAACCGCCTGGGCATTCCGTTCCGCGAGGGCTTCGTGAAGAATCGCTATATCGGGCGTACTTTCATCATGCCGGGGCAGGCGATGCGCAAGAAATCGGTGCGCCAGAAGTTGAACGCGATCGGCGTGGAATTCAAGAACAAGAATGTATTGCTGGTGGACGACTCCATCGTGCGCGGCACGACCAGCCGCGAGATCGTGCAGATGGCGCGCGATGCTGGGGCGCGCAAGGTGTATTTCGCTTCCGCCGCACCGCCGGTACGCTTCCCCAATGTGTATGGCATCGACATGCCCTCACGCCACGAGCTGATTGCCACCGGGCGTAGCGATGAGGAAATCTGCCGCGAGATCGGTGCAGACAGGTTGGTCTACCAGGATCTGGATAGCCTAAAGGCGGCGGTGTGCAAGGCCAATCCGGCCATACAGTATTTTGAGGCGTCGTGCTTCGATGGCGATTACATTACTGGCGATATAACACCCGAGTATCTTGACATGATTGAGGCGGCGCGCGAAAACGGCAATGCCAACAAGGTCGATGATGTCAGCCAGCTTGATCTCAACCTGGCGGTCAGCGGATAAATATAATTGACGGCGCCATGTAGCAGGTGCTAGATTTGCGACCGGCGCCGATTTGAGGAACAGCTTGCGGGCGCATAATAAATACAGCTAAAGCGAGGGAAACCCGGTTTAGCTTTGCATAGCCAATCGGCTAGGCTGTCAAAAGACGACAGCCAAGTCGCTGGTTAGCGAGAAGCTTTCCGGGTTTTTGCATTTCAGGAGTTGAATACATGCCAGAAAATAATTCATACCAGCCAGAGACGCTCGCCGTGCGCGCGGGCACGGTGCACAGCCAGTTCAACGAACACAGTGAGGCGATGTTTCTCACTTCCAGCTTCGTGTTCGATAATGCCGCGCAGGCGGCAGCGCGCTTCATCGGCGAAGAGCCGGGCAATATCTATTCGCGCTTCACCAATCCCACCGTCACCATGTTCGAGCAGCGCCTCGCCGCCATGGAAGGTGCGGAGCAATGCGTGGCGACAGCTTCCGGCATGTCTGCGATCCTGGCTTGCTGCATGGGGCTATTGAAAAGCGGCGACCACATCGTGGCTTCGCGTAGCATCTTCGGCGCAACGGTAAATCTGTTTGGCGGCATCCTGAAGAAATTTGGCGTGGAGACCACTTTTGTATCCGCCACCGACGTGAATGAATGGACTGCTGCTGTGCGTTCCAATACCCGGCTGTTTTTTCTGGAGACGCCGTCCAATCCGCTCACTGAAATTTCCGACATCGCGGCGATTGCCGCTGTGGCAAAAAAGTGCGGCGCGCTGCTGGCAGTGGATAACTGCTTCTGCACGCCCATCCTGCAACGCCCGCTGGAACTGGGTGCGGACATCATCATCCATTCCGCCACCAAGTACCTTGATGGGCAGGGGCGCGTGCTGGGCGGTGCGGTGCTGGGCAGCAGGAAAAACATGGAGGGCGTGTACCAGTTCCTGCGCACGGCGGGGCCGACCATGAGCGCGTTCAACGCCTGGATATTCCTGAAAGGCCTGGAGACACTCAAGATACGCATGGACGCGCACAGCGCAAATTCGCTGGCGTTAGCGCAATGGCTGGAGGCGCAGCCGAATGTGGCACGCGTGTTTTACCCCGGCTTGCCGTCGCACCCGCAACACCGACTGGCGCTGCAACAGCAAAAGACCGGCGGCGGCATCGTGTCGTTCGAGGTGAAGGGCGGCAGGGAAGCGGCATGGCGTGTGATCGACAGCACGCGCATGGTCTCCATCACCGCCAATCTGGGCGACACCAAGACCACGCTCACCCATCCGGCCACCACCACGCATGTGCGTATCACGCCCGAAGCGCGCGCCGCTGCTGGTATCACCGAGGGCTTGTTGCGCATTGCGGTCGGACTGGAAGCAGTGAGTGACATAAAAAATGACTTGGCGCGAGGGCTGGCTTAACCCTCTCCCAATGGAGAAGGATAGCCTGAGCCTATAGAAGGGCGGGAGGGGAATGGATGCATTAGCCGCACAGGTCGGAGAACTGCTCAAGGCGCACGGCCTGATGCTGGCTACGGCGGAATCCTGCACCGGCGGTGGAGTAGCGCATGCCGTGACCGAGATCGCGGGCAGCTCGGCATGGTTCGAGCGCGGCTTCATTGCTTATTCCAACCAGGCCAAACAACAGATGTTGGGGGTGAATGAAGCGACGCTCAACCAGCACGGCGCGGTGAGCGAAGCAGTGGTGCGTGAAATGGCGAAGGGCGCGATACAGCGCAGCCATGCGCAAGTGTCGCTGGCGGTGAGCGGCATCGCCGGCCCAGATGGCGGCACGGCAGACAAGCCGGTCGGCACGGTATGGTTTGCCTGGTGTGTAGAGGAAAGAATATGTGTGTCGCACATGCACCACCTCACGGGTAGCCGTGCTGAAATCCGTGCACGGTCAGTGCGTATCGCCTTGCAAGGAGTGGCAGAATTACTTAATCAGCTGACAGAGGCGGCATAATCCGGGAAACGGTTCGGTGGAAATACAGAAACCACCTGTATTTAAAGGGAAATACTCTTTTCATACCACAGGATGACAAAAAGACTTTGTCTGCTGTCAACCAAAGAGACTGTGGCGCGTTATTTCTGCTGACACTAGTAATGTCATAAACGTTTATTAACCTACTATAAAACTGGAGTTCTAAATGAAACTGTTATCTACACTGATCGCCGCTGTATTCGCTGTTGTTTCTTTTGCCGCTGTTGCCAACGAAGCTGCTCCTGCCAAGGCTGCTGCTGCTCCTGCCAAGGCTGAAGCTGCTGCTCCTGCCAAGGCTGAAGCTGCTGCTCCTGCCAAGGAAGAAGCCAAGCCAGCAAAGAAGCACAAGAAAGCAAAGAAAGCAAAGAAAGAAGAAGCAGCTAAGTAATTTTTAGCGCTTTCAAAAAGGCAGGGGAGACCCTGCCTTTTTTATTTAGCACGTATTCTAAAATCAAAGTCTTTTCATTATTACTCTGTTAACATCTTGATTTTTGGCGCTATATTTGCCGAATACCTGCCATGATCTGGAAACCTAGCGTCACCGTAGCTGCCATTATCGAGCAAGATGGGAAATTCCTGCTGGTGGAAGAAAACACCTTGCAGGGCATATTGTTCAATCAACCCGCTGGCCACCTGGAGCCGGATGAATCGCTGCTTGCTGCAGTGGTGCGTGAAACACAGGAAGAATCGGCTTATAGCTTTGAGCCGCAACATCTCATCGGCATCTACCGCTGGCATGCTCCCCAATCCGACACTACTTATCTGCGCTTTGCTTTTACCGGGCGCACCCTCTCACACAACCCTGAACAAGCGCTGGATGAAGGTATAGTCCGCACAGTCTGGATGAGTCCTGAAGAAATCCGTACAAGCCAGGCTCGCCACCGCAGCCCGCTGGTACTGCGCTGCGTGGAAGATTTCCTTTCAGGCAAACGCTATCCGCTTGAACTGCTCGTCCACTATGACTGAACGCCGAGTGGTAGTGGGCATGTCGGGTGGGGTGGATTCCGCAGTTTCCGCGCTGTTGCTGAAACAGCAGGGGTATGAAGTCATGGGCCTGTTCATGAAGAACTGGGAAGATGACGATGATGACGAATACTGCTCCTCGCGCGAAGATCTGATAGACGCGGTTTCGGTCGCGGATGTCATCGGCATCCCCATTGAGGCGGTGAATTTCGCCAAGGAATACAAAGACCGCGTGTTCAGCTATTTTCTGCGCGAATACGAGGCCGGGCGCACGCCCAACCCCGACATCCTGTGCAACTCGGAGATCAAATTCAAAGCTTTTCTCGACCATGCCATGCGCTTGGGTGCGGATGCGATTGCCATGGGACATTATGCACAAGTGCGTGAGGTGGATGGGCGTTATCAGTTACTCAAGGCAGCAGACGGCAGCAAGGATCAGAGTTATTTTTTACATCGGCTGAACCAGGGGCAATTATCCAAATCCATCTTTCCGCTGGGTGCCCTGCTGAAAACCGAAGTGCGCGAAATCGCGCGCAAGCACGGCCTTGCCAATCACGCCAAACGCGACAGCACCGGTATCTGCTTCATCGGCGAACGCCCGTTCCGCGAGTTCCTCAACCGCTATCTGCCTACCCAGCCAGGCGACATGGTCACGCCGGAAGGCAATAAGGTCGGGCGGCATCAAGGGCTGGCGTTCTACACCATCGGCCAGCGCCAGGGCTTGGGTATAGGCGGCGGCAAGGATTCCAGCGGCGAACCGTGGTTCGTGGCGGGCAAAAACATGGCGAACAACCGCCTGATCGTGGTGCAGGGCCACGACCACCCTGCCTTGCTGACGCCACACCTGGATGCGATTGATCTGCACTGGATCAGCGGCCATGCTCCCGATACCGATAACGACTATGCTGCCAAGACGCGCTACCGCCAGCATGATGCCGCCTGCCGCATCACGGCATTGTCCGGCGATACAGCGGCATTCGATTTTTGTGAGCCGCAGTGGGCAGTAACGCCGGGGCAGTCGGTAGTAATATACGATGGCGAAGTATGCCTTGGCGGCGGCGTAATAAACGGCAAGTTCTCCGCGAATTAATACAATTCAGTTGATGGCAAACCACCCTCTGCTCCCCGTCGGTCTCAAGGCGCAAGCCATCAATTTCCAAGCTTTGCCGCCGCTTTCGCTGTATATCCATGTGCCGTGGTGCGTGCGCAAATGCCCGTATTGTGATTTCAATTCGCATGAGGCGAAGAACGGCTTGCCGGAGCAGGAATATGTTGCGGCGCTGATACATGACCTGGAATTGGCGTTGCCGCAAATCTGGGGGCGCAAGGTATATACCGTGTTCGTCGGCGGCGGCACGCCAAGCCTGTTGAGCGCGCAGGCTATCGAGAAGATTCTTGCTGCGGTGCGCATGTTGTTGCCGCTGGATGTGAATGCGGAGATCACGCTGGAAGCCAATCCCGGCACAGTCGAGGCGGAACGTTTCGCAGGCTACCGCAGTGCCGGAGTGAATCGCCTGTCGCTGGGCATCCAGAGTTTCAATGACGCGCATCTCAAGGCGCTGGGACGTATCCACGATGCGGACGAGGCACGACGCGCAATCGAAATCGCGCAGCGGCATTTCGATAACATCAATCTGGATTTGATGTATGGCCTGCCGCAGCAGACGCTGGAGCAAGCCGAGCAGGATGTACGCACTGCGCTGGAATTTGCGCCGCCGCACTTGTCCTGCTACCACCTGACGCTGGAGCCGAACACGCTGTTCCACCGCTATCCGCCTGCCTTGCCGGACGATGATTCGAGCAGCGCGATGCAGCAGGGCATCGAGCAATTGCTCGCCGCGCACGGCTACCAGCACTACGAAACCTCCGCTTTCGCGCAACCGAAGAAACGATCGCGCCATAACCTGAATTACTGGCAGTTCGGCGATTACCTCGGCATCGGCGCGGGGGCGCACAGCAAACTGAGCTTTCCCGGCAAGGTGCTGCGCCAAGCGCGCCACAAGCAGCCGCAGGCCTATCTGGATGCGGTAACACGGCATATGCCAGTGCAGAGTGAGCATGAACTGGGGCGCGACGATCTGGCGTTCGAATTCATGATGAATGTGCTGCGCCTGAATCAGGGTTTTACTGCTGCGCTGTTCACCGAACGTACCAGTATGCCTTTGCAGATATTGCGCCGTGAATTGGAACAGGCCGAGCAACGCGGCCTGCTGCTGCGCGACCATCAGCACATCGCACCAACGCAGATGGGACAACGTTTTCTCAATGATCTGCTGGGAATATTCCTGACGAAGGATTAAAAGTTTGTAAGTACTCTGTTTCTTGTTGGCGATGTTTTCTGCCTGGTTTTTTGCATCATGCTGGAAGCGCATAACACCTTGGCCAGGTGCGCTGTCTGATCTGGGTCAGGCAGGTGTGCTTTTTACACGGGTAATGCGTATCACCTCGGGAATCTTGCGCAGGTTGCGCATGACATTGGCCAGATGCAAACGATTGCCGATTTGCAGGGTAAAGTACAGCGCGGTGTAATCCCCTTCGTTAGTGAAATGCACATTCTCGATGTTGGATTCGGCTTCGGCGATGGCTGCTGCGACTTTTGCCAGAACGCCGCGCTGGTTGGCAACGAGGAGTTTGATGCTCGTCTCGAAGGGGCGGTTGATGCCCTTGTCCCATGTCACGTCCAGCCACTTGTCCATGCCGCCGCGCCCCTTGCGTAGCGAAGGGCAGTCGTGGGTGTGTACAATCAGTCCTTGTCCGCCTTTGATTACGCCGATGATGGGGTCGCCCGGAATGGGGTGGCAGCATTTGGCGAATTGCACTGCCATGCCTTCCGTGCCAAGGATGGTGACCATCCCGCCGGCTGGATGATGTTCATGTGTGCCCGCATCACCCATACGTGCAAGTTGGCGGGCCACGACTATGTTGAGGCGCCGCCCCAGGCCGATGTCGGCCAGAATTTCCTCGCGCGATTTGGCGCTACTGTCCTTGAGCAACCTGTCCCAAGCGGTGCTGTCAATTTCCTGTGGCCTCAGGTTGAGCGAAGAGAGCGCCTGGTTCAGCAGGCGCTCTCCCAGCGCGGCAGATTCCTGGAAGTGCATGGTCCTGAGGAAATGGCGTATTTGGCTGCGTGCCTTGCTGGTTACCACATAGCTTAACCAGGCCGGGTTTGGCTTGGCATGCGGGGCAGTGATGATTTCCACGCGGTCGCCGTTCTTCAATTCGGCGCGCAGCGGCACCAGCTCAAAATTTACCTTGGCGGCCACACAGCGGTTGCCGATGTCGGTATGCACGTTATAGGCAAAGTCCACTGCCGTCGCGCCGCGCGGCATCGCGAGAATCTTGCCTTTGGGAGTAAATACATAGACCTCGTCCGGGAACAGATCCACTTTCAGGTGTTCCAGAAACTCGACCGAATCGGCACTTTCGCTCAGGCTCTCCAGCAGGCTTTGCAGCCACTGGTGTGTTTTCTGATGCAGGTCGTTGATCGGTGCGTGCACTGACTTGTACAGCCAGTGCGACGCGACGCCGGCCTCTGCAATCTTGTGCATCTCCACGGTGCGTATCTGCACCTCGACGGGTGTGCCATATGGTCCGAATAACGTGGTGTGCAGCGACTGGTAGCCGTTCGCCTTGGGGATGGCAATGTAGTCCTTGAATTTGCCGGGGATGGGCTTGTACAGGCCGTGCAGCGCGCCCAGCACCAGGTAGCAGGCGGGTACGTCGTCCACCAGCACGCGGAAACCATAGATGTCCAGCACCTGCGAAAAGGCCAGCGATTTCGCCTGCATCTTCTGGTAGATGCCGTACAGGTGTTTTTCGCGCCCATATACTTGGGCATTGATATGATGTTCTTCCAGGCGTTGGCGGATAGCCTCCTGAATCTTGCCCACCACTTCGCGGCGATTGCCGCGCGCAACCTTGAGCGCCTTGGACAACACCGTATAGCGATTGGGGTGCAAGTGCCTGAAGCCCGAGTCCTCCAGTTCCTGATAGATGGCGTTGAGCCCCAGGCGGTTGGCGATGGGCGCATAGATTTCCAGGGTTTCACGCGCGATGCGTTCGCACTTTTCGCGCGACATCGCTTCCAGCGTGCGCATGTTGTGCAGGCGATCCGCCAGCTTGATCAGGATGACGCGCACATCGCGCGCCATCGCCAGCAACATTTTGCGGAAATTTTCCGCCTGTGCGTCTTCCTTGGTTTCAAACTCGATCCTGTCGAGCTTGCTTAAACCATCCACCAGTTCGGCCACAGGCCTGCCGAATTTCTGGGTGATGTCAGCCTTGCTGATATGCGTATCCTCCACCACGTCATGCAGCAGCGCCGCCATGATGGTTTGCGCATCAAGATGCAGTGGGGCGAGGATGGATGCAACGGCAATCGGGTGCGATATGTAGGGTTCGCCGGATTCGCGGAGTTGGCCCTCGTGTGCGGATTGGCTAAACTCGAGCGCCTGCCGGATGTGTTCGACATCCTTGGGTTTCAGGTAGGTGGCAACCTCCTGCAGGAGTGACTCGGCATCGGGCATGCTTCATGTATTGCGGTTGAAATGTCTCGGGTTACGGGTACCTTTTGGATTGGTCAGGCCATTCCGCGGTTGAGGATTTCCAGACCCACTTTGCCTTCGCTGATTTCACGCAAGGCGATGACGGTGGGTTTGTCCTTGCCTTCTTCCACCAGATAGCTGGCGCCGTTGGCCAGTTGGCGCGCACGGTAGGCTGCTGCCAGGGTGAGTTCGAAACGGTTGGGAATGCGTGTCAGACAGTCGTCTATAGTAATGCGGGCCATTGTGTACCTTTCTGTTTGGTTTTTACGCCGGGTTTTGCAACTGGTTGATTAAAGCTTGCTGCCGTGCAAGTTGTCTGTCGCGGCGAAGTCCTGAGGCAACGATGATAGCATCGAGTTGATGCAGTGCCTCATCCAGCTTATCGTTGATGATAACATAGTCGAACTCCGCAACATGCGCGATGTCTTCCTGTGCGGCACGCAAGCGCTGTGCGATCACTTCTTCACTGTCTTGCTTGCGCCCCAGAAGGCGTGTTTCCAGTGCTTGCAGCGAGGGCGGCAGGATGAAGATGCTGATGCAATCCGGAAATTTGCACCGCACCTGTGCCGCTCCCTGCCAATCAATCTCCAGCAAAATATCGTGCCCGCCCGCAATTTTCATTTCGATCCAAGACTGTGATGTCCCATACAGATTGCCATATACTTCGGCACTTTCCAGGAAATCCCCGTTCTTTGCCATGGTCATGAAAATTTCGCGGCTGACAAAGTGGTAACTTTCTCCCTCAACCTCGCCCGGGCGCGGAGTACGCGAAGTATATGAAACGGACACGTCAACTCGGCGGTTACAAGCCAACAGGGCATTCACCAGGCTGGTCTTACCTGCACCAGAGGGTGCGCTGACGATGAAAAGGTTTCCGGGCATTATATGGTTAGTGTCCTAAAAAACGGCGTGGAATGGAAGTTCCAAAGGCAGGTATCCTCTGTCGTATGCATCCATATCTGGCTGCCTCTGCTGGCTGGTTTTGGATTTTACCAAAACTTTTAATGCATGATGAATGTGCGCTTGATGTGGATTGTATCACCCCCAAATTGTGGCAAGCTGAATTGCTTTGCTTTGGTGAAAACAATATTGCCGCAATCTGATCGATATGATCATGCCTGAGGTTGTGAATGTTTGAGCGGCATTGAAATGGCTCAGTGCGCGCAACAACACGGGTAATTTTCCATGCCGCTGCCTGGGGCTGGAAAAAGCCGGAAGGCTTGTATCAACAAGTGCTTCCGGCTTAAGCGTTCTTCAGGGATAACCCGCGAAGAGATTACAGGCTGTAGTACATGTCGAACTCAACCGGGTGAGTCGTCATGCGGATGCGGTTCACTTCGTCCATCTTCAATGCGATGTAGGCATCGATGAAGTCGTTGGAGAACACACCGCCGCGTGTCAGGAACTCGCGGTCCTTGTCCAGAGCAGCCAAAGCTTCATCCAGCGAGGCACACACAGTTGGGATCTTCGCATCTTCTTCCGGCGGCAGGTCGTACAGGTTTTTGTCGGCTGGATCGCCGGGGTGAATCTTGTTCTGGATGCCGTCCAGACCGGCCATCAGCAGAGCCGCAAAGCACAGGTACGGGTTCGAGGATGGATCCGGGAAGCGTGTCTCGATACGGCGCGCCTTGTCGCTGGCCACGTGCGGGATACGGATCGAGGCGGAGCGGTTCTTCGCCGAGTAAGCCAGCTTGACCGGCGCTTCGTAGTGGGGAACCAGGCGCTTGTAGGAATTGGTGCCGGGGTTGGTGATCGCGTTCAATGCCTTGGCGTGCTTGATGATGCCGCCGATGTAGTACAAGGCAGTTTCGGACAATCCGGCGTAGCCGTTGCCCGCGAACAGGTTCTTGCCGCCCTTCCAGATGGACTGGTGCACGTGCATGCCGGAACCGTTGTCGCCAACGATGGGCTTGGGCATGAAGGTGGCAGTCTTGCCGTACTGGTGCGCGACATTGTGCACCACGTACTTAAGCGTTTGCGTCCAATCGGCGCGCTTCACCAGCGTGCTGAACTTGGTGCCGATCTCGCACTGTCCGGCAGTGGCGACTTCGTGGTGATGCACTTCGACGGGAATGCCGATCTCTTCCAGCGCCAGGCACATTGCGGCACGGATGTCGTTCAGGCTGTCGACAGGAGGGACGGGAAAGTAGCCACCCTTGACGGTAGGACGGTGGCCAGTGTTGCCGCCGTCGAACTTCTCGGCAGAGGCCCATGCGGCTTCTTCGGAGTTGATTTTGAGGGAGCAGCCTGACATGTCGATATGCCAGTTCACCGAATCAAAAATGAAGAATTCCGGCTCCGGACCGAAATAAGCAGTGTCGCCGATGCCGCTGTTTTTCAGGTAGGCCTCGGCACGCTTGGCGATGGAACGCGGGTCGCGGTCGTAGCCCTTGCCGTCAGCCGGCTCGACCACGTCGCAAGACATAATCAGTGTGGTCTCATCCATAAACGGGTCAATATAGGCGGAGTCGGGATCGGCCATCAGCAGCATGTCGGATGCCTGGATGCCTTTCCAGCCGGCGATGGAAGAACCGTCGAAAGCATGGCCGGTCTCGAACCAATCATCGTTATCTGTCACCACATGTGCGGGGATGGAAACGTGCTGTTCCTTGCCACGGGTATCGGTAAAACGCAGGTCAACGAATTTGACTTCGCTGTCTTTGAGTAATTTTGCAACATCAGCTGCCGACTTCGACATAATTTTCTCCCTGTAAACGTAAAAACCAAACTAAAACAAACTGGAAATCAGGCAAACTAAAACCTGCATATTCTTCAGCACAAATTCAGCACAAAACGTGCCATGTATTTCCCCGCACTAAAACGCGCATTCTGCCATATCCCATCCATAAAATGGATGAAAATATGCGCCCCGAAGTGGGGCACATGTTATGTAAGTGCACTATTCTTGTGCGTGGCTTTGGTGGAGGTGAATGGTGCGAAAATAAGGATCATTCGCCATGATTTTGGCGCATTGAATCTTTAGTGCCTCAATTCTGGCAGGGTTGAGGTGATCTCCTGCGTCAAGAAACAAATCGGCATCAACTTGCCCATTCAAATAGTGCAGCACAATGCGGTAACCGTGTGGTGTATCGCCATCCAGGCGTGCAGCCAGATGCTTGAGCAAATCTCCACGGCAAGGCAGGTGGGCATTAGGTTTGGTCTGCACGTCATCTTCCGGATCTATGTGTACCAGCACATCCATCACGCGATGCTGACGCAGCACCGCCTGGCGTGCAGCCTCGGCGATGTAATGGCCTTCCGATACGCTGATTTTTGGATCGACAAGGATATGTGCATCCACCAGCGCACTGTCGGCCATCTTGCGCGTACGCAAATCATGCAGTCCGCGTACGCCGGGCGTTGCCTGCAGGGTGGAGCGGATGGCTTCCACTTCCTCGGCGGAAAGACCGGTATCGATCAGCTCAGCCAATGCCTCCAGCGCAAACTTGCCGCCCATATGCGCAATCATCACACCTACCACTGCGGCAGCGACCAGGTCGAGGAAGGTATAGCCCATCAGGTTTCCGGCAATCCCTACGGCAACCACCAGGGAAGATGCGGCATCGGAGCGTGCGTGCCAGGCATTGGCGATGAGCATTTGCGAGCGCACACGCTTGGCCACCGCCAGCATGTAGCGGAACATACCCTCCTTGGCGGCCAGCGCGATGAGTGCAATCCAGAACGTCAACGGATGTACGGGTTGCACCAACTCGGGGTGCTGCAGGCGCATTCCGGCCGCAAACAGCAGCGCCACGCCCAGACCTGCCAATGCTACGCCAAGGATCAGCGTGGCGGCAGTTTCTATGCGCGCATGACCGTATGGATGGTCGGCATCGGCGTGGCGGCTGCCATGCCGGTTGGCGAACAGCACCATGATGTCGGCGAGCAGGTCGGAGAGCGAGTGCATACCATCCGCCATCAGCGACTGTGACCGCCCGAAATAACCCGCAACCACCTGCAGCACGGTTAGCAGCAGATTGATGAAAATGCTGACCCATGTGCTTTTTTTTGCGGCTGCAAAGCGTTCCGGGTTGGCAGGCTCGAAGGCACGGTCATGCGAGGTGGTGTGATTTTTCATTGCGGTTGCGTTACTATTCGGGCGTGCCGTTAAGGATAACACTTGTGGGCTGCATATAAAATTAAATATTAACAAGGTGAAGTAATGGGAAAAATATCGCAAATTCTGCAAACGGCGCAAGACCGCGCCAAAGAAATGAACTTGCCCTATGAGGGCGCACTGTTACCAGACGAGGCTTATGAAATCATGCAGTCTGCACCCGGGGTCAAGCTGGTGGATGTACGCACGCGCGCAGAACTGGACTGGGTGGGAAACATCCCGGATGCAGTGGAAATCGAATGGGTCACCTATCCCGGCATGAAGCCAAACCCGCATTTCATCACACAACTGGAACAGCAGGTAGAAAAGGAAGCGCTGGTGATGTTCATCTGCCGTAGCGGTGTCCGCTCGCACAATGCCGCTATCGCCGCTACTGGGGCGGGCTATGCGGACTGCTACAATGTACTGGAAGGCTTCGAAGGCGACAAGGATGCAGATGGGCATCGCAATGTGTTGAATGGCTGGCGTGCGACCGAACTACCGTGGGAGCAAAGCTAGTTTCCTGATTTCGAACGTCGCGGAGGTAACTTGATGATGAACCAACGACAAAAATCTACGCTGATCATCGCCACGGTTAACATCGTACTCATGTTGCTGTTCCCACCGTTTGATTCATATTCCATCGCCAATTCCAGCATCCCGATTTTTGCCGGGTTTCACTTTGCGTTCAGTAAAGTGGCAAATGAAGTTGTCAACTCCAGCGTACTGTTCCTCGAAGTCGCCATAGTATTGATCAATGCAGGGATTGCCTGGTTACTGCTACAGGAAAGGAAGGTGGCTGTGAGCCGCAAGATTAACTACCAGAATGCGACGCTGCTGGGCGTGGCGGTCAACCTTGTAGTAATCCTGCTGTTCCCGCCGTTCGAAAATCACGACTCAATGACCCATGCCATCCTGCCAAGCTTCCAGGGCTTTTATTTCATTTTCTCCCCTCATGCTCAGCAGGTCATCGTTACGCCTCTGCTCTACATAGAAGTGATATTCGTGCTGGTCAATGGCGCGTTGCTCTGGCTCTTGTTCAAGGAAAGAAGGCAGGTTGACCTCACTACGGATGAGAAGCTGAAACTTTTGCGCGAACTGCAAAGAAACCGTTAGCCTATTGAACTGACCGTTTGCACACCAGTGCCGTAATCTGTTGGCGGGGGATTAATGCCGCTGTTTAAAGGCCACGGCAGGGATTGGGTGTACAGTGCTGTCAAGCAGGTTGGTTTTTCTTCCGCGTACTCCGCGAGTTCTGTAGTTCGAATGCTGTTTTCAGGCTAGTGGCAAGCGGCGCTTGGGCGGGAACATTATGCTGAAGATGCTGCCCTTGCCCTCCTCACTGGCAATTTCCAGCCGTGCCTGATGCCGGTTTGCCACATGCTTGACGATGGCCAGCCCCAAACCGGTACCGCCGGTTTCGCGTGAACGGCTGTGGTCCACGCGGTAGAAGCGCTCGGTCAGGCGGGGAATATGTTGCGGTGCAATACCGAGGCCGCTGTCCTGCACACTGAATGCTGGCTGGCCGTCCTGCTCCTGCCAGCGCAACACAATTTCACCGCCCTGTGGCGTGTAGCGGATGGCATTGGAAACCAGGTTGCCGAAAGCGCTGCGCAACTCCTCGGCATTGCCAAGCAGGTTACAGTTGCTTTCCAGTTCAAGCCGTAATGAATGCCGCCCCCCGCTCAGCGAGTTACCTTCCTGGTACAGCGCGCGCAGAAGTGCGGGTACTTCCACAATCCCTTCCTGCAAGGCGTTAAGCGCATTATCCAGTTTTGACAGGGTAAGCAGATCACCCACCAGGTGTTCCATGCGTTGCGTCTGTTCGCCCATCATGCGCAGTGCGCGGCGCGCCATGTCATTCTCAAGGCTGGGCATGTCACATAGCGTTTCGACAAAGCCATTCACCACCGTCAACGGGGTGCGCAACTCATGCGATACGTTTGCGACAAAGTCACGGCGCATGGTCTCGATGCGCTCAAAGCTGGTGATGTCGCGGCTGATCAATAGCTTCTTGTGGTCACTGTAGGGAACCAGCTTGATGGAAAGCGTCGGGCCGTCTTTGCGCGCGCCGCGCAATACCAGCGGTTCGCTGAAATCGTGCATGGTGAGGTACTGCACGAATTCCGGCTGGCGCGCCATGTACGTGATCTGCTGGCCGATATCACGCACCCCATCCAGACCGAAATGTTGTTCGGCGAGCGGATTGCACCACTCGATGTGGTCGGCGCCGTCGAGTATGACCACTCCTTCCGGCAGTGCCGAGGTAGCCTGCTGCAAGTGCTGCAACGCGGCAGTGTGTTGTTCGTGCTCCTTGCGCTGCAGGCGCATCATCCTGTTCAGCCGCGCAAACACCCCCTCCCACAATCCCGCGCCATCCGGTACAGGGCGGGTTTCGGGGTCGGCCAACCAGTTTTCCAGCAAGGCGAGCTGATGCAGGTGAAAAAGCAGGCGCACCAGCAGAAAAATACCAAAGAACAGGACGGCAGGCAAAGCGCCTGCAACGGCCCATAGCAGCAGTGAAATCAAGAGCAGGGTAAATGGAAAAACCAGCGCGCGCCGCCAGAAATAAAACACGGGAATTAGCCTGTAAAGTTGTGCGCGCCATTATACGGCGCGGAGTCGAAACTTGTCCCGAGTACCGCCGAAGGCAGGTTTGATGGGTTCACAACTTCTGTTTTCAGGATTAAATCAGGTGAAGCCAGCCGATAAGCCGGGTTCTGTCGTGGACAGTCATTCCTCTAGGCGTTTCGTTACCTGACGCTCAAGCAACCTACCCGCAGGCGACGCGAGCAACGTCATGGCCTGCTTATTTGGTCTTGCTCCAGATGGGGTTTACCCTGCCACTGATGTTGCCACCAGCGCGGTGAGCTCTTACCTCGCCATTTCAACCTTGCCTGATCTGCTTGCACAGCCATCGGCGGTATATTTTCTGTGGCACTTTCCATCGCCTCACGGCGTCCGGCCATTAACCGGCATCCCGCTCTATGGAGCCCGGACTTTCCTCCCCTCCACAGCATTGCTGCTGAGGAGCGGCGACTGTCTAGCCAGCTTCGTTGGGGAGTTTATCATGTAACGGAATCGCGGCTTCCGGCTTTTATCAAGGATTTTCATTCATCCATCTGTACAGGCGCCATCTAAGGTGCCGCAGCAGGTATGCTCCCGCCCAGAGTTTGCAACGGCTGCCACTTGCCCTGCTGCACCTGGTACAGCGTTATTGCGCCACCCTTGAGGTCGCCTTTTCCATCGAAGGAAATTTTCGCGGTCACGCCGTCATGCTCGATCTTCACCAGTTCGGGCAGGTATTGCGCCGGTTCGGCGGAGCCGGCCTTTTGCATCGCGGCGATCATCACGTTCACCGCGTCGTAGCAATACGGCGCGTACAACTGGATGGGCTGCTTGAACTTCGCCTGATAACGCTGCGAGAAATCCTTGCCGCCCGGCATCTGCTCCAGCGGCACGCCGGGCAGCGAAGCATAAGTGCCTTCGGCAGCGGCGCCCGCCAGCTCGATCAGCTTGGGCGTGTAGCCGCCATCGCCCATCATGAATTTGGCATTCAGCCCCAGCGCCTTGAGTTGCTTGACCAGCGGCACGCCCTGCGGATCCATGCCGCCGAAGAATACCAGCTCGGGCTGCTTGCCCTTGATCGAGGTCAGCACGGCAGTGAAGTCCACCGCCTTGTCGGTGGTGTATTCATGCGCCACGATCTGTGCGCCGTTGGCCTGCGCGGACTTGGCGAATTCATCTGCCAGCCCCTGGCCGTAGGCGGTGCGGTCATCTATCACCGCGATTTTTTTCGTGCCCAGATTCTTTGCGGCGAATTCGCCCAGCACCTTGCCCTGTTGCCCGTCATTCGCCATCACGCGGAATGCAGTCTTGAAGCCCTGCGCGGTGTAACCGACGGCGGTGGCGGAAGGGGAAATCTGTGGAATACCGTTGTCGCTATAAATGCGCGAGGCGGGAATGGTGGTGCCGGAATTCAGGTGGCCGATAATGCCGTTCACCTTGGCGTCCACCAGCTTCTGCGCCACCACGGTGGCAATGCGCGGATCAGTCTGGTCGTCCTCGCTCAGCAATTCGAAGCGCGTCTTCTCGCCGCCGATGGTTACGCCCTTGGCGTTGGCATCCTCGATCGCCATGCGCGTGCCGTTCTCGTTGTCCTTACCGATATGCGCCTGCGGTCCGGTGAGCGGGGCGGAAGCGCCGATCTTCACCACCAGTTCACTGGCAGCGGGAGGCGGGACGGCAGGAGGAGTTTCTGATTTGCCGCAGGCGACCAGCGCTGCGGTGCACAAGGCGGCAAGAGGCAGGGTGAAACGGTCATATTGCATGGGAGGTTTGTAACGAAAAAAGATGGCCGGATTATCCGTAGCCCTCCATTGCTTGTCAATTTTGGATACTGTCATATTGGCAGCGCGGCAGCCCAGTCAGCGGAACCCGCACTGTGTGCCGTATAAAAAAAGACAAACCCCGCCGAAGCGGGGTTTATCGGGTTGTTGCGTATGACTTGCAACGATTACATCATGCCTTCCATGCCACCCATACCGCCCATGCCACCGCCACCCATACCACCAGCGGCTGGTTTGTCTTCTGGTGACTCGGCCACCATGCACGCGGTGGTGAGCATCAAGCCAGCGATGGAAGCGGCATTTTGCAGCGCGATGCGGGTAACCTTGGTCGGATCAACCACGCCCATCGCCAGCATGTCGCCATACTCGCTGGTGGCGGCGTTGTAACCAAAGCTGCCTTTGCCTTCCATCACCTTGTTGGCCACTACCGAAGGCTCGTCGCCCGCGTTTTGCACGATGGCGCGCAACGGCGATTCCATGGCGCGTAACACGATGGTGATGCCTGCATCCTGGTCATGGTTGTCGCCCTTCAGCTTGGCAACCGCTGTCTTGGAGCGCAGCAATGCCACGCCGCCGCCTGGGACGATGCCTTCTTCTACTGCAGCACGGGTTGCGTGCAGCGCATCTTCCACACGCGCCTTCTTTTCTTTCATTTCGACTTCGGTTGCGGCACCGACCTTGATCACTGCCACACCGCCGGCCAGCTTGGCTTTGCGTTCTTGCAGCTTTTCCTTGTCATAGTCGCTGGTGGATTCTTCGACCTGCTTGTTGATTTGGGCGATGCGGCCTTTGATAGCGTCTTCCTTGCCAGCACCATCGATGAGGGTGGTGTTGTCTTTACCCACTTCGATACGCTTGGCTTGACCCAATTCTGCCAAGGTGGCTTTTTCCAGCGACAATCCGACTTCTTCGGCGATTACCGTACCGCCGGTCAGGATGGCGATGTCCTCCAGCATGGCTTTGCGACGGTCGCCGAAGCCGGGAGCCTTGACGGCAACGGTCTTCAGGATGCCGCGGATGTTGTTTACCACCAGTGTAGCCAGTGCTTCACCATCCACATCTTCGGCGACAATCAGCAACGGGCGTCCAGCCTTGGCAACTTGCTCCAGCAGCGGTAGCAGGTCGCGGATGTTGGATACTTTCTTGTCGTGCAGCAGGATGAATGGGTTATCCATCGCCACAATTTGCTTGTCCGGGTTGTTGATGAAATAAGGAGACAGGTAGCCGCGGTCAAACTGCATGCCCTCGACCACTTCCAGCTCGTTATTCAGCGACTTGCCATCCTCGACGGTGATAACGCCTTCCTTGCCAACCTTTTCCATGGCATCGGCGATGATCTTGCCTATGTTGGCGTCGGAGTTGGCGGAGATAGAGCCAACCTGGGCGATCTCGGTGGAGGTGGTGCATGGCTTGGACAGCTTCTTCAACTCCGCCACGGCGGTGATGACCGCCTTGTCGATGCCGCGTTTCAGGTCCATCGGATTCATGCCTGCGGCAACAAACTTCATGCCTTCCTGCACGATGGATTGCGCCAGCACGGTCGCGGTAGTGGTGCCGTCGCCAGCCACGTCGGAGGTCTTGGAAGCCACTTCCTTGACCATTTGCGCGCCCATGTTTTCGAACTTGTCCTTCAGCTCGATTTCCTTGGCGACGGACACGCCGTCCTTGGTGATGGTAGGTGCGCCATAAGAGCGATCCAGCACAACATTACGGCCTTTCGGACCGAGGGTAACCTTGACCGCATCGGCCAGAATATTGACGCCTGCAACCATCTTGTTGCGTGCGGCATCATGAAATTTCACGTCTTTCGCTGCCATGTTTCGATCTCCTAAATTCGTTAAGTGCGTGCGCTATGCTTAGGCTTCTACTACGCCGATGATGTCATCTTCACGCATGGTCATATACTCCTGGCCATCCATCTTGAACGTCTGACCAGCATATTTGCCAAACAGCACCTTATCGCCAACTTTTACGTTCATCGGACGCAACTTGCCGTCATCACCGATTTTGCCATTACCCACCGCGATGATTTCGCCTTGATCGGGTTTCTCGGTCGCTGCGTCGGGAATCACGATTCCAGAAGCGGTCTTGCGTTCTTCTTCCAGGCGCTTGACAATGACACGGTCATGCAAAGGGCGTACTTTCATATTTTACTCTCCTAAAACAGTTGGTTAAGTTAAAAGCGGCGCTGCCGGTTAGTTTTGCATAGCCATTCGACTGATGAAACTACTAGCCACTAGAACCAAGCGAACAAACAACGTAACAACATTCGCCAAGCCTATGGTTAGTGGTTAGCACTCGCCGTTAACGAGTGCTAATAATAGGGGCAGTACAAGCTTTTTTCAAGGGCTCAGTCAAAAATTGTCACTACTACTGGAAAAATAGAGGGGAAAACTAGGTTTGAATTTATGGCGATTGACTCATTCGTCCGCAACGCGGATGTCTGAAATGACAGTCTCCTCTGTTACTTTATCGGAGCTGTCTACTCGGCGAAATTTTACCGGCAGCAGGCGGTACTCCAGCCCCAGCCATATTTCAAAATAAGTCTCACCTTGGACATGCATCTTACGCAAATGCAGGGCGCGCATCTTGCCCATCGGAGTGGAAATATCTTCTTCGCCATACATCTCAAGACGCCCGTTTTCAAGCAGCTTCCCATCGAATATGGCAAGCGGGATGATTTCCGTGCGCATGGAAAGTTGAGAAAGCTGATAGGCAAAGCTCAATGAATCTTGAGCACCGTCAATGAGAGGAGTTTCGCCGCCGCGCGAATAGCGCAGCTTTTGCCCTGCCCAGTCAAATGTGGTTTTCAAGTATTGTCTGCGCCCATTGATGATCTTTTCCTCCATAAAAGATTCTGGCTGCAGTCCCTGATTGATTATCTTGCCACGACTGGTCTGGATAGTTTGTTCGTCATTGAGCAGGCCAGCCAGCCCGGTAATTCGTTTCACTGCCTTCAGGGTATATCTGTCCTCATTGATGTCAAGGCGGTGATAGGCATTGCCAATCTTGAAGCCGCCTTCTCCATTGTAGACAGCAAAGGTGAGATATACATGATTGGGAAACAAGTGGTGTGCGGCTGACTCTTCCGCCTTGTTAACTGCCTTGGCAGTTGATTGGGCGGATGCAGTACTGCCCGGGCTGGTTACAGATTTTGCTGGTTCGGATTTGACGGATTGTAATAAGGGTTTGGGCAGAGGCTCGAGTCTGGCGGTGAGTGGTGGCAATTGCACCTCATTACGCGGCAATCGTATCTGCGGCAGCCATAGAATGGCGGCATGCATCAGCACAGAAAGCGCGATGGCAAAGGAGATGCGGCGGTTAAGGGTGCGCAATAGTGTAATCACCACACGAACGTGGAAATGTGACAGTATTAAGGGTACATGACATGGCAGGCTGAGGATAGGCCTGTTTACCCAAGTCGGATCGACAGTAACTTCCTGCCACCGATTCCAGCAAAGCAACCTTTTATCGGTTCATACTGGCATAGTTTCACAATTATGTTTAAGGTTCGTCACGGAACAATTCAGGAGGAAAGCATGAAAGCGCAAAAAGGATTTTCGCTGGTGGAGTTGATGGTTGTTGTAGTTATCATCGGCATATTGGCATCGGTGGCGCTCCCCGCCTATCAGGACTATGTGACCAGATCAAAAATTCCCGATGCCACATCTGCGCTTGCCGCCAAGCGGGTGGCCATGGAGCAATATTACCAGGACAACCGTACTTATGTGGGCGGGCCGGGTTGCACTGCCGACACCACCACCAGCAAGTATTTCTCTTTTGCCTGTACGGCAGCAGCACCATATACACTTTCAGTAGCACCCACTGCACTTGCCTATACCATTCAGGCAGTCGGTACAGGCTCAATGGCTGGCTTCAACTACACCATCGACCAAAACAACACGATGGCATCGACCATCGTCGCGCCTGCGCCAGCGAACTGGAGAGCGACCCAGGCTGCATGCTGGATTACCAGGACGGGAGGCGTGTGTTAACACTGCGTCCTGATCTGCGGCAACATTGCTCTCGTTCAGCCTGGACGAGAGCAAACGTGTTCGGCTATGCGTCAAAAATGTTGTTGTGCGCGGATAGGCAGCGTGGATTTACGCTGGTCGAACTCATGATCGGAGTAGTAATTATCGGCATATTGATTCTCACGGGCGCTCCCAGCTTCAGCGCCTGGATTCAGAACACTCAAATTCGCAACGCTGCAGAAGCCATCCTGAATGGCATGCAGTTAGCTCGCACCGAGGCGGTGAATCGCAATGCGGCTACGCGCTTCGTGTTGTGCAGCGGGACGACGTCTGCATGGGAAATTCTGGCGACTTCCACGGCTGTGGCTGCACCGACCGCTTCTCTGGCATGCGGTGCCGGCTCGAATGCTCAGGCGGGAGAGGAGCGCGTGCAGGAACGTTCGGCAAGCCAGGGGTCAGGTAATACTCAAATTCAGGTTACGCCGGGTGGCGCAAGAGCCGTGACCTTTAACAGCATGGGACGCGTAGTGGCGAATACATTTGGCGATGCGGGCAGCGCTTCCATCACACAGGTCAATGTGTCCAATCCCAAGGGAAACCGACCATTGCGCATTACCGTAAGTACGGGGGGCAGCCTGCGCATGTGCGACCCCTCATTGGCGACGGGCACCGATCCGCGCGCTTGTTAGGGGATGAAATGAACACTATGAGACAGTCTGGCTCAGTGATTCTGGAGGCGCTGATTGCCATCCTGATTTTCTCGATCGGTATTTTGGCAATGGTAGGGATGCAGGCAACTACCATCAATAATGTGGCCGATGCCAAGTATCGCGCGGATGCCAGTTTTCTGGCCGATCAGATCATCGGAACGATGTGGGCGAATCGGCTGAGCGTGACCAATGCTTCCGGGGTGACCACCGCCACACCTGACCCCGCTTTCGCCTGCGCCTCGTGTGTTGTGGGCGGCGGCAATGCCGAGACCCAGGCGTGGGCCGGGGCGAGCGGCGTGGCAGGGCTGCTGCCTCAGGCAGGTGCTACAATCGCCGTGTCCGGCGCGCAAGTGACGGTGACGCTGACTTGGCAACCGCCGCGCTCCCTTACGCCGCACCGCCATACCACGGCGGCCTTCATCAACTGATGCCGACATGAAAAAAATCTCACTCAATTCTGGAAACAGGCAGGCAGGCTTCAGCCTGGTGGAAATCATGGTGGGCATGGTGATAAGCCTGCTTGGCATCATCATAATTTTCCAGGTATTCGCGGTATCTGAGCGTGTCAAGCGTACTACCACCAGCGGCGGCGATGCACAGCAGAACGGTGTGGCAGCCCTGTTTGCCCTGACGCGCAATCTGAAAATGGCCGGGTACGGGCTAAACTCGAACGACCTCAATCCTTGGCCACTGCTGATTACCCCGGGTGCGCTGGTATCCAATCCTGATTCATTTGTCACGACTTATCGCGCCAACTGGGACTTCGGTCCGTTTTTGCCATCCAACTTGGTGTTCCCCGCTGCGACGCCGCCAGCACTCACCCAAGAGACTATTTTCATCAACAACAATGCGCAACTGATGTCGGATAATGGCACCCCTGCGGATACTACAGACGATATTGAGGTTGCTGATGGCATCGTCCAGCTCAAGGTGCAATATGGCACGGACGCCAATGGCAACGGCATCGTGGAACCCGCCGAATGGGTTGCGACTGCACCGGCCAATCCGATGACCGTACTGGCGGTCAGGCTGGCGCTGGTGGCGCGCAGTTCGCAGCCGGAAGGCAAGTGCAACAGCACTTCGGCTGCTTCGACATGGACTACGACCGCCACACCGACATGGGCAGGCGGTGTACTGGATCTGACCGGCAATGTCGGGCTGGCGGCGGGTGATGACTGGAAATGCTATCGCTACAAGACCTTCTCGGTCACGGTGCCGATGCGTAATGTGATATGGAGACCCTGATGGGCCGTAACTTCAATATGTGCAAGCGCAGAATGGCTCCGCCACGGCAGCAGCGCGGCATGGTGTTGCTGATCGCGTTGATTGTGCTGGTGGCAATGACGCTGGCGGCGATAGGCATGATGCGCTCGGTTGATACGACTACCGTGATTGCCGGCAATGTGGCGTTCAAGCAGACGACCCTTCAGTCCGCAGATCAAGGGATTTTTATCCCCTACAGCACCTTGCTGGCCATAGCGAATGTTGGCACGGACAAGGCGGTGCTCAACAGCAATCACGGGTCGCCTTGTCCTGCCGGTGTGTCTGCATATCTGTGTGCGGGCGGTAACATCAATTTTCCCGGCTACCGGGCAACGCCGCCCAATGCCTGTGAAGTGATGAACACCTGTCTTGGGCAGCCGTGGTGGACCCAGTCCGCCAACTGGACTGGTGCGCCTTCTGTCACGGTCAACGATGCCAGTGGCAATCTCCTGGCAACGGTTTTCTACTGGGTTCACCGCATGTGCACCACAGCAGACCTGGCATCCAACGACCCCAATAACCTGTGCCAGACTTATCAGGAAGCCGGCGCATCCGCGCCGGGTAGCCACGCGGTGGGCAGCTTCGTATTTACCAATATGTCGGTGTTCTACCGGATCACCTCGAAGTCGGTGGGGCCGCGCAATACGGTGGCCTATTCGCAGTCGCTGGTGTTGCTGCCCGAATAGGTATCGGCTCGTTATTCGTGTTCGAGAAAATTTAAGGAGGCTAGCATGAGCAAGTCAACGTTGAAAATCAGGCATATCCTGGCGGCAACTGTAGCGTTTGTCTTCACGGCAAGCACGCTGGCATGGGGGGCAGCTACCGATCTGGCCACAGAACCGCTGGCCACTTCCTCGAGCGCCGTGCGCCCCAACCTGTTGTTCACGCTGGATGACTCCGGCAGCATGGGATGGGATTACCTGCCGGATTATGCGGGGAATAATGTTTCCCACTGCAAGCCGTCTGCACAATGCAATAACGGCATGCCGCCTTTTCAGGCGGGAGCCTATAACGGTGTTGCCTATAACCCGACGGTGACCTATGCGCCGCCGGTAAATGCGGATGGCACACTGAAGCCTGGCCAGACCTGCGCCAATACCGGCGGCACAAGCTGTGCGGCAGCGCCATATACCAATGGCTGGACCTCGGTCAAGGTTGACGGCTATGGCATACAGAGCACCGGCACCATCAACCTGCTCACCGGCTACCCGGAAACCGTGTATTGCAGCGGCGGCGGCGTGTGCAAGCAGAACGGCATCGATACCAATAACCCGTTCTTCGAGGATGCCAC
>JAQTOM010000043.1 GCA_028713345.1 Gallionellaceae bacterium
CGCACTGGGCGCACCTGCCCTATGAACTGCTGGGCAAGGTTTCCAACCGTATTATCAACGAGGTGCGCGGCATCAACCGTGTGGTGTACGACATCTCCGGCAAGCCGCCTGCCACGATCGAGTGGGAGTAGATTGGGAATGCGGGCGGGCTTCTCAACGAGTTCGCCCGGAACGGAAATATTGCGTGCGTTCATAAAAGCCGCTATATTGCCGCCTATGCACTTCTCACGCCACATCTCGCAATTGCATTCCACGTTCAGCCTGCTGGCTGCGCTGCTGCTGCGCGTCGCGCGCTAAATATACCCCCCAACAGTTTTAAAGCAGGCGGCATCCCGTGGGATGGCCGCGAGTTAAGCATATGCAATGGAGTCTTATATGACCGATAAATTAATAATTTTCGATACCACCTTGCGCGACGGCGAACAAAGCCCCGGCGCGTCCATGACCAGGGAAGAAAAAATCCGCATCGCGCGCCAACTGGAAAAGCTCGGCGTGGACGTGATCGAGGCGGGCTTTGCCGCCGCCAGCCCCGGCGATGCCGACGCGATCCACAGCATCGCCAAAATCATCGAGTATTCCACGGTGTGTTCATTGGCGCGCGCCAATGAAAAAGATGTGCGTGCGGCGGGCGAAGCGATCAAGCCCGCGAAGTCCGGGCGCATCCATACCTTCATCGCCACTTCGCCTATCCACATGGAAAAGAAGTTGCGCATGACGCCGGACGAAGTGGTGGAGCGCGCGGTGGCGGCAGTGAAGCTGGCGCGCGAATATACCGACGATGTGGAGTTCTCTGCCGAGGACGCGGTGCGCTCGGAGATGGATTTTCTGGTGCGCGTGTTCGATGCCGTCATCAAGGCCGGTGCCAGGACCCTCAATGTGCCGGATACCGTGGGCTACAGCATCCCCGTGTTGTGGGGCGAGCGCTTCAAGCAGTTGATCGAGCGTGTGCCGAATTCGGGCAAGGTGATCTGGTCCACGCACTGCCACAACGACCTCGGCATGGCTTCCGCCAACTCATTGGCGGCGGTGATGAATGGAGCGCGCCAGGTGGAATGCACCATCAATGGCCTGGGCGAGCGTGCGGGCAATGCCGCGCTTGAAGAGGTGGTGATGGCGGTAAAAACGCGCCGCGACATATTCACCTGCGACACGCGCATCGACACCACGCAGATCGTGCCGACCTCCAAGCTGGTGTCCAGCATCACCGGCTACCCGGTGCAGCCGAACAAGGCCATCGTCGGCGCAAACGCCTTCGCGCATGAATCCGGCATCCATCAGGACGGCGTGCTCAAGCACCGCGAAACTTACGAAATCATGCGCGCCGAGGATGTGGGCTGGAGCACAAACAAGTTAACTTTGGGCAAACTCTCGGGCCGCAATGCCTTCCGCACACGCCTGCAGGAACTGGGAATAGTCCTGGAGAATGAAGAAACATTGAACGCCGCTTTTGCCCGCTTCAAGGAGCTGGCCGACCGCAAGAGCGAAATTTTCGATGAAGATTTGCAGGCGCTGGTCAACGAAGAAGTGGTTACCCATATCAGCGAGCATTACCGCCTGGTATCCATGCGCGCACATTCCGAAACCGGCGAGATGCCCAAGGCCAAGGTGGTGCTCGGCGTGGGCGGGCAGGAACGCGGCGCGGAAATGGAAGGCGGCGGCCCGGTGGATGCGACATTCAAGGCCATCGAGCAGATCGTGCAGAGCGGCACCGAGTTGCTGTTGTATTCGGTGAACAACATCACCAGCGGCACCGATGCCCAGGGCGAAGTGACCGTGCGCCTGTCCAAGGGCGGGCGCGTGGCCAACGGCCAGGGCGCGGACACCGACATCGTGGTGGCCTCGGCCAAGGCCTATCTGAACGCATTGAACAAGCTGGATACGGGGGCGGAGAGGGCGCATCCGCAGGTTTAACCCGGGAATTAAGCGTGGCTTAAGATTCGATGGATAACTTGAGATTAAGCAACACGAGGTGTGAACTTTTGATGGTTTGCCACATCTGACCCGGCGGCACGTTGCAAGGCGACGTATTTTTTACAGGAGAATTACGTGAATAAGTATTTGGCTGGATTGGTTGTATTCGGGGTTGTTTTCAGCATGGGTACTGCACCAGCCTGGGCGCGCGACTGCGAGCCGAGGCAGAGGTCGCTGTGCTTTAATGCCCAAATGGCGGGTGAGAAACTGTCAGGCGCGGATTATTCCGGCACAGATTTGAATAACGGGAATTTTTCCAAAGCGGATTTATCCAAGGCCAGGCTGAATGACGTTAACCTGTATAAAGGCAAGCTGGCTGGCGCTAACCTGAGTGGCGCGGAAATGGTGCATATCAATTTGTTCTTTGCCGATGTGACAGGGGCCAACTTGACTGGCGCAAATTTGACTAACGCCCAGCTTGAGAGCACGGATTTTTCCGATGCCAACCTGACAGATGTCAATCTTGCAGGTGCGCAGCTCAAGAATAACAAGTTTTTCAGGACCGTTTTTTGCCGCACTACCATGCCGGATGGGATTGTTAACAACGCCAATTGCCCCGTCGAAAAGCCCAAGGCAGAAGAAAAACACAAGGCGGATGCTATAGCCGACGGCGCACTGTTAATTAATGGTTGTTCCATCAAGCCGCAAGCCGTTTGCGCGAGTGCCGCGCTGGCCGAGGCCAATCTCGCCTCGGCTAACTTGGCATCGGCACAATTCTATATGGCCAATCTGGCTCAAGCCAACCTGTTCAAGGCTAGCCTGTCCAAAGCCAATTTAACCGAAGCCAATCTGGCGCGCGCCAATCTCGACCGTGCCAACTTGTCGCAGGCTAACTTGACCGATGCCAACCTGAACAGGGCGACACTGCGCGGGGCGCGTTTGGAGCGTGCCAACCTGACCGGGGCTGCATTATTGAATGCCGACCTGACGGATGCCGATCTGACGGGCGCCAACCTCTCCGATGCCAATCTGACGGGCGTGACGCTGTGCCATACCGTGATGCCCGACGGCGTAATCAATAACAGCAGTTGCATGCCGGAGAAGAAGGAAGCGAAGAAGCCGGAACCGGAGCAGCGGGCGGAAAAGCCGCAGCCAGTTGCGGAGAAAGAGAAACAACAGCCAATCGTGGAAGCACCGCAGCCGGTTGTTCAAAACCAGCAGCCGGTTGTGCAGGCCAAACCCAAAGCCAAGAGCAAGAGCAAGTAGCGCCAGGCAGTTGAGGGCGCAAGTTTTCAAGGCCGCAGCACTTCTACGTGCTTGCGGCAACCCGGCGCGTTGCGTGACCGTCCAGGCAATAACTTCGGTGAAGCAAGCTGCCGGTTATGCTGTGGCTTATTCAACCTTCCAATAAGATTGGATCGCGCCAGGCAGGCGTTCATTGCCGCACGCGATCCCTCTGCCTACAATTTCCTGTAAATCGCCTTCCAGTGCATTCATCCTCCGTCAGCAGCGCTGAAATGGGGGAAAACAGAAGGCAAGTCCTGAAGATCAATTTATAAGCATGGCAATGCAGCGGCTTGTCTGGCTTCTGGACGGGATGCTCATGCTCCTGCGGTCTTTGCGCCGAGCCTGAATTAAGCCTGTTGTTGCTTAATAACCACTGCATGGATGTGGATACCAGGTTGATTTGTTGATTGCATGGATAGTAAACCATGAGTAGAATCCGTCAGCTTGGTTTTTTTACCCAAGCGGCTGGAACACAAAATATAAAAAATATAAAGCCGGGTATTAAACCTTAAAACCGGGTACAAAATCACATGCAAAACACACGCCTTGGTACATGGCGCGGTATGCATTTAACAGTTACGCTTTGCGTGAATTCTTTAGGATGGGGAGGTAACCAATGTCAGACAGCAAATCATTAGATAGCCCTGATCGCCGCAACTTTCTGGAGATGGCGACCGGGGCGGTTGGTGCGGCGGGCGTAGCGGCTGCAGCGTGGCCGTTTGTCCAAAGCATGAATCCCAGTTCAGACGTGCTGGCCAAGGGGATTACGGAAGCAGACCTTGCGCCGATTCCTTTGGGTGAGTCGCATACTGTGGCTTGGCAAGGCAAGCCGGTATTCATCGTCCACCGCAAGCCGGAAGTCGCTGCTGCCATGCAGGCTTCACCCGGCGGCAAAGACCCCGAACCCGATCAGAAGCGCGCCAAGAAACCGGAATGGCTGGTAGTGGTCGGGGTATGCACGCATCTGGGTTGCGTTCCCAGCCGTACCGAGGAGGGCTGGCTGTGTCCTTGCCACGGCAGCGTGTACGACAACAGCGGACGCATCATACAAGGTCCGGCGCCGGCCAATCTCGAAGTGCCTCTCTACCATTTTGTCGGTAACGATAAAATCGTTATCGGCGAAGCATAACCCAGCCGCTTTTTCAAAGCGCCTCACAAAGGGAATTAAAAATGATTAACCGCATTATCGGATGGGTAGATCAGCGTTTTCCTATTACCGCCATCATCAAGCATGAAGCGACCGAATATCCGGTGGCCCCCAACTTGAACTACTGGTGGAATTTCGGTTCGCTTGCCGGTGTCGTGCTGGTGCTGCAAATCGTGACCGGAATTTTTCTCGCCATGCATTACAAGGCGGACGTCACGCTGGCGTTCGACTCGATCCAGCACATCATGCGCAGCGTGAATTACGGCTGGCTGATCCGTTATATCCACGCTACCGGCGCATCGGCGTTCTTCGCCGTGATTTATATCCATATCTCGCGCACGCTGTATTACGGCTCCTACCGCGGGCCGCGCGAATTGCTGTGGTGGACCGGCCTGCTGCTGTTGCTGCTGGTGATGGGCGCCGCTTTCATGGGATACCTGTTGCCGTGGGGGCAAATGTCCTTCTGGGGCGCGCAGGTGATCACCAACCTGTTTGGCGCGATTCCGCTTGTTGGCGGCCATATAGTGGTGCTGCTGCGCGGCGACTTTTCGGTGGGCGACCCGACGCTCACGCGTTTCTTCGCGCTGCATTACCTGATCCCCTTCATCATCGCGGGTGCGGTGGTGATACACCTGGTTGCGTTGCATACGGTGAAAAGCAGCAACCCGAGCGGCCTTCCCATCGCCGACAAGGATAACATCCCGTTCCACCCGTACTACACCTCCAAGGACTTGTTCGGGGTGGGTGTGTTCCTGATCATATTCTGCTCGTTTGTTTTTTTCGTTCCCGATGCCTTCATAGAGCCGGACAATAACATTCCCGCCAACCCGATGCAGACCCCGCCGCATATCGTGCCGGAATGGTATTTCCTGCCGTTCTACGCCATCCTGCGCTCGATCCCCGACAAGCTGCTTGGCGTGGTGGGGATGGGGCTGGGCATCGTGATACTCGCCGCGCTGCCCTATCTTGACCGTTCCAAGATTCCGGGAGGCTCGCGTTATCGCCCGATTTTCAAGGCCCTGTTTTTTGTTTTCATAGCGGATGCATTTGTGCTGGGATATGTCGGCGCCCATCCGCCGGAAGGCCCGATGGTATTGATAGGCCGCATCGCGACCGTTATTTATTTCGGCTACATTGTGTCCATGCCATTCGTCTCCAAGTGGGAAGAATCATGGTTGCGAAAACGCGGCCTGCCCGCGCCGGTGCAGAAATATCTGGATGAACAAGCGGCGGGAGGTACCAAATGAAAAAATATCTCCTGGGAATTGCGCTGTGCTTTGCAACTGTGGGGGCATGGGCAAATGAAGCCAAGCTGCCGAAGATTGAGTTGCCCACCAGTCCGGAAGCGCTGCAACGCGGCGCCGAGACCGTGGCCACGGTCTGCCTCAGTTGCCATAATTTGAAATATATCAAATACAGCGACCTGTCCGGCTTGGGTTTCAGCAAGGAAAAACTGGGTGCATTGAGTGTCGGCCACGGCCTCGATGATTCGCTGATGAGCCCGATGTCGGCGGAAGCCACCAAACAGGCTTTCGGCATTACCCCGCCGGATTTGTCGATGATGGCGAAGGCGCGTGTCGGTGGCCCGCATTATGTTTACGCTTTTGTCACCGGGTTTTACACCAACGACAAAGGGAAAACTGACAACCATGTTTTCCCCGGCGCGAAAATGCCGGATGTCCTGGGCGCCGCTTCCGCTAAAGGCGAGGAGCGTACCGCGATCGAATACAAGGCCAAGGAAGTCGCGGCTTTTCTCGAATGGGCGGGTGATCCCAAAGCGCAGGAGCGCCGTGGGCTGGGGCGTTATGTTATCGCCTACCTCATCGTGCTGACGATACTGCTGTATCTGGTCAAGCTCCGCACTTGGGCAAGGCTGAAGGAGCATCACAAAAGAAAGCATACATGAGCCAGACCGGCATCGCTCTCCTCAACCAGAGCTTTGCCATTGCCGGGCATCTTGAGTTTGCCCGGGACGCAGGCGGGCTGGTGGTTGCGCGCATCGCCAACGCATACGCGCAATCCTCCATCGCGCTGCAAGGCGCACACATCATGGCCTTTCAGCCCAGGGGTGAGCAGCCGGTCATCTGGCTCAGCCCGGCGACCAAACTGGTGCAAGGCAAATCCATACGCGGCGGTGTGCCGGTCTGCTGGCCGTGGTTCGGCGCACACGCCAGCGAGGGCGGTTTTCCGGCACACGGCTTCGCCCGCACCGTGCCGTGGCAAGTGGCGGCAAGCGAGGCATTGCCGGACGGCAGCACAGGTATCACCTTCGAGTTACAGCAAAATTCCATTCCGGCTGCGCAATGGCCGCATGCCTGCCGTGCGCGGCTGGTCGCGACCGTGGGCAAGACGCTGACGGTGGAATTGGTTACCGAAAATACCGGCAACACGGCGTTCGAGATCGGTGAGGCGCTGCACGCCTACTTCGCCATCAGCGATGTGGACAACATGCGCATCACCGGACTGGAGGGCTGCGCTTATCTGGACAAGGTCGGCGTCACGCAGAGCAGGACGCAGCAAGGCGCGATTCGGATCGCTTCCGAAGTGGACAGGATCTATGTCGATACCGAAGCCGATTGCCTGATCGAAGATAGCGGTTTCAAGCGCCGCATCCGCGTCGCCAAGAGCGGCAGTCGTTCCACCGTGGTGTGGAACCCGTGGATAGAGAAATCCGCGAGGATGGGCGATTTCGGCAGCGACACCGGCTATCGCGGCATGGTCTGCGTGGAAAGCGCGAATGCGGCAGGCAACATGGTCACGGTCGCGCCCGGCGCAAGGCACTCGCTACGCGTGGTATACAGCACCGAAACAATATAAGGCGGGACGCACGCGCTCTGTTATAATGTTTCCAGCGGCACTTGTTCCAGTCTCCTTGCCGCCGTCCATACTGGCCTCAAGAAACCTCTATCTGCCTAAGACTGGCGTCCCACCTGGATGCTAGGCCGATGTAACTCAATAGAAAGAATTTATGACCTTTGCTGCTCTCGGCTTGTCCGAAGAACTCGTCCGCGCCGTTACCGAGCGCGGTTACACCGAACCCACGCCCGTCCAGGCACAGGCCATTCCCGCCGTGCTGTCCGGCGGCGACCTGCTGGCCGGTGCGCAGACCGGCACCGGCAAGACCGCCGGTTTCACCCTGCCCATCCTGCAACGCCTGACCGCTTCCGCGAAACCTACTGCCGCCAAGGCGCCGATCCGCGCGCTGGTGCTCATCCCCACGCGCGAGCTGGCCGCACAGGTGGAGGAGAGCGTGCGCGCATACGGAAAGTATCTGAAGATCACGTCGATGACGATGATCGGCGGGGTCAACATCAATCCGCAAATCCAGCGCCTGAAAACCCGCGTGGATATTCTGGTGGCGACGCCGGGGCGCCTGCTCGACCACGTGCAGCAAAGGACGGTCGACCTGTCGCATGTGGAAATCCTGGTGCTGGACGAAGCCGACCGCATGCTGGACATGGGCTTCATCCGCGACATCAGGAAGGTGCTCGCGCTGCTGCCCAAGCAGCGGCAGAACCTGCTGTTCTCCGCCACCTTCTCCGACGAGATCAAGGCGCTGGCGGACGGGTTGCTCAACAAACCGGCGCTGATCGAGGTGGCGCGCAGCGGAACCACCGCCGAATTGATCACACAGAAAATGTATCCGGTGGACCGCGAAAGGAAACGCGAACTGCTCACCCATCTGATCAAGGAACACAACTGGCATCAGGTGCTGGTGTTCACGCGCACCAAGCACGGCGCCAACCGGCTGGCCGAACAGCTCGGCAAGGACGGCATCCCCGCGCTGGCCATCCACGGCAACAAGAGCCAGGCGGCGCGCACCCGCGCGCTGGCGGAATTCAAGAGCGGCAAGCTGCAAGTGCTGGTGGCGACCGATATCGCCGCGCGCGGCATCGACATCAGCGAACTGCCGCACGTGGTCAACTTCGAGTTGCCCAACGTGGCCGAGGATTACGTGCACCGCATCGGGCGCACCGGCCGCGCGGGCAGCGAAGGCGAGGCGAGCTCGCTGGTGTGCGTGGATGAACACAAGCTGCTGCGCGACATCGAGCGCTTGATCAAGCGCGAAGTCCCGGTCGTGCAGATACCCGGTTTCGAACCCGATCCGCGCATCAAGGCCGAGCCTATTTTGAACGGGATGAACCGCGGCCAAGGCGGCGGGCGCGGTCAGGGACAAGGACGTGGCCAAGGGCAAGGGCGTGGACAGTCGGCGCCGCGTGCTGGCGGCGGGCAGGGCCGTGCCCAACCTGCACCCCGGACAGGCGGCGGACAGGCGCGCAGCGGTGCAGCAGGGCAAGGCAAGCCTGCCGATCGCGGAGCGGTGCCTGCGCTACATCGCTCTGGCGGGCGTGGCCGATAGTAAGCCGTCATTCCCGCGCAGGCGGGAATCCAGTTGATTGAATGATTCACGCATAGCGTGACAACATTAAATATTTTGTCTGCTTCGCAAGCTATTTATTTTGCTGGATTCCCGCCTGCGCGGGAATGACGCTAGAGTTGTTTATCAATGAATATAAAACTGGATCATTCTTTTTCTACCCTCACTCCGGATTGCGTGCTGAACGCGCTGGAAAGCGTCGGTTTGCGCAGCGATGGCCGCCTGCTGGCGCTCAACAGCTACGAGAACCGCGTGTACCAGGTCGGCATGGAACAAGGCCCGCTCGTGGTGACCAAATTCTATCGCCCGGCGCGCTGGGCGGATGCGGCTATACTCGAAGAACACGCGTTTGTGCAGGAGTTGGCCGGGCGCGAAATTCCCGTGGTGCCTGCATTAGCATTGGAAGGCAAGACGCTGCACGAGTTTGAAGGATTTCGCTTCGCGGTTTTTCCCAAACATGGCGGACGCGCCCCGGAACTGGAAGACCGCAAGACCCTGGAATGGATGGGACGCTTTCTCGGGCGCATCCACGCCATCGGCGCACTCAAGCCGTTTCAGCAGCGCCCCACGCTGGATATTGCGAGTTTCGGCGCAGAGCCGCGCGATTACTTGCTGGCGCATGACTTTATTCCGGCTGATCTGGATGCTGCTTGGCGCAGTGTCGTGGAGCAGGCGCTGGATGGGGTACGCCACTGCTTCGAGCGTGCGGGCGAGGTGCGCACGTTGCGCCTGCACGGTGACTGCCATGCCGGAAACATATTGTGGACGGACGACGGCCCGCACTTCGTCGATTTCGACGACAGCCGCATGGGGCCAGCGGTGCAGGACTTGTGGATGCTGCTGTCGGGCGAACGTGCAGACATGGTGCGGCAATTGGGCGATGTGCTGGCGGGCTACGAAGACTTCTGCGATTTCGATGAACGCGAATTGCACCTGGTCGAAGCGCTACGCACCTTGCGCCTGATCCATTATTCCGCGTGGCTGGCGCAGCGCTGGGAGGACCCCGCCTTCCAGCAGGCGTTCCCGTGGTTCAACACGCAGCGCTACTGGCAGGACCGCATACTGGAATTGAGAGAGCAGATCGCGCTGATGCAGGAGCCGCCGTTGTGGCAAACATGAGCATCCACTGCAACCCTAACCCCCTCCCTCAATCCCTGATAGAACTGCTAGCCATTCGACTAGGCGAGCACACAACGCTCGCCAAGTCGCTGGTTATCCCCCGATGTGAGAGGGAAGACAAGCCCTTCTCCCCCGGGGGAAGGGTTGGGAAGGGGGAGCAACTACCATCAAACTATGAGCAATAGTCCGAAGAACTGTCCATGCGATAGTAACAAAAAATTCACCGACTGTTGCGAGCGTTATGTTGAGGGAGTTGAAACCGCACCCACTGCCGAAGCGCTGATGCGTTCGCGCTATACCGCTTACACCATGCAGCGCGAAGATTATTTGCTGGCGACCTGGCATCCATCTACACGCCCTGTGCAGCTTGGCTTGGCGGATGAGGCTCCAACCAAATGGCTGGGGCTGGAAGTGAAACGCCACGAGCAACAAGATGCGGAACATGCCATCGTCGAATTCGTCGCGCGTTACAAAGTGAACGGTCGCGCACATCGGCTGCATGAGACCAGCCGCTTCGTGCGCGAGAAGGGACAGTGGTATTACGTGGAAGGTGCAATCAAATAGTGCGGCCAGTCGCGCCGGATAGCACGCTGATATGCTTTCCGTGAATCCCTCCCTCTTGCATGGGAAGGATAAGGTAGAAACTTGGAATCACAACGGACATGGCCTTTCGCACCTATGCCTTTTTCGAATATGAAGCGAGATACTCTTTCAGCACGACGGCTTGGTTGCATTCTGCATCCTGCGCCGAGAAGAGCAGCGTCAGCCTCCCTTTTGCTGTTTTGTCGAGCAGCACGGCTACGGCCTCAGGATTGGCCTTGAGTTCCGCAATATAACGGTGCTTGAATTCCGCCCACTTCGCTCGGTCGTGGCCGAACCACTTGCGCAGCCCGGTGCTTGGCGCCACATCCTTCAGCCACAAACCCGCCCGCACCCGCTCCTTCGTCATTCCGCGCGGCCACACCCTGTCCACCAGAATACGGAAGCCATCGTCCGGGCTTGGCGTCTCGTAAACCCGTTTTGTTTGAATGTTCATCACGGAATAGAAATGTATCTGGATGGTCGGTACTCTAAACCCGGCCTGAAGCCATGGCAATGGCTTGTTTTTCCGCCCATGCGGAGAATCTCTGTTTAATGAATTGCCTTTTCCATCTATTCACAGAATAATTGCGGTCAGAAAAGCGTAGCCCGATTGCGACTGAATCCAATTTTGTCATAACAACACGCCATGAACACAGACACGCAAAACAATTACCTTGTCATCACCGCTTCGGGAGAAGACAAAGTCGGCCTCGTTGACCGGCTCTCGAGCAAAATCGCCGGGAGCGGATGCAATATCGAAGAAAGCCGCATGGCCGTGCTGGGCGGACAGTTCGCCCTGATCATGCTGATTTCCGGCCCATGGAGCGCGCTTTCCAAACTGGAAATGCAAATTGAGTCGCTGGGCGAACAACTGGGTCTCAGCATCATCCACAAACGCACGCAGAAGCGCGACCGCACGCAACCGGCGGTTCCCTACGGCGTGGAAGTGGTGGCCATGGACCATCCCGGCATCGTGCGCGACCTGTCCGCTTTCTTCTCCAGGAACGGCATCAATATCGAAGAGCTCCAGACCGACACCTACCCCGCGCCGCACACCGGCACACCCATGTTTTCCGTCACCATGACCGTAGGCATCCGCGCCGACATCCACATTCCCACCCTGCGCGGCGATTTCCTCGATTACTGCGACGACCTGAACCTGGATGCGAGCTTCGAGCCGGTGCGGGGGTGAGCATTCAAATCTGGAGTGCAGTGGCTTGCCGCCGCTTTAGAAAGTGGGAGCAAGCTCAGCGGCTTTTCTGCCCGAAGTTCACCGACATTGCATAGTCGAGCATTTTTGCCAGCAGGATTTCGTCAACGACAGGCGGTGGAGTGTAGCTGTCACCCAACGCCCGTTTCAGGTTGTCGCAAGTGAAGATTGTTCCGTGCTTGATGTACTGCCGGTATTTGTTGATGCCTTTATCAACCCCGGTCTGTATTTGCTGCAGCAAGCCTGACAACTCCTGCCTGTCGTTGTCGTACCTGATGCCGGAAATTCCCAAACGCCTGAGAGATATTTCCATTGCTTGCCGAACCTTTGGCGGGCTTTGATGGACGAGGTGATAAGGGAAACACTGAACAAGTACCCGCACAGCGCGGAATTTTTCCCTGCATGACCGAATTATCGAACAATAGGCCGCTTTTCATCATGTGTTGTGCCTTATAGCCCCCACATCTTGGGGATTTTCTCTTCAATCCTGCCACGCTGGACGCACCTACCCTGTCAGTGGCAATCCCCATTTGTCGAGATTGATCAACGCCAGCAGCGCAAATGCGCGGTTGGCATTCTTCATCAGCCCGCGATAACGCGCCTTGGCAAACCCGAAGATGCTCTTGAGCGGACGGAATGGATGCTCCACCCTGGCGCGCACCTGCGATTTTCTGCGGTTGGTTTCCTTGTCCTGTTCTGTCAGGGGCCTGTTGCGGTAAGCACGCTTGTTGGTGAAATCCTTCGCGTTGGGCGCCGCTTCTTTTAGCGCCTCCTTCTGCCCGGCATAGGCGCTATCCCCGTATAGCCTTGTCTCGCTGCCGTGCAGCAGGTTGGGCAACTCCCGGCTGTCATGCACGTTGGCCGGCGTGACGCTGGCGCTGTGGGTCAGGCCGCTCTTGCTGTCCACGCCGATGTGCACCTTCATGCCGAAATGCCACTGGTTGCCCTTCTTGGTCTGGTGCATCTCGGGATCGCGCGCTTTCTCTTTGTTCTTGGTCGAACTGGGGGCGGCGATGATGGTGGCGTCCACGATGGTACCGCCCGACAGTTTCAGCCCGTTCGCCAGCAGCAACTCGCCAACTTTGGAGAACATTGCCGCACCCAACTCATGCTCTTCCAGCAGGTGGCGGAAGTTCAACAGGCTGGTCGCATCCGGCACGCCTTCCCTCCCGAGATCGATCCGGCAGAAGTCCCGGAAGGCGGGTATGTCATACAGGGCGTCCTCGCAAGCCTCATCCGCCAGGTTGAACCAGTTGGTGATGAAGTACATGCGCAGCATGCGCTCAAGACCTATGGGGCGTCGCCCGTTCCCGGCCTTCGGGTAGTATGGCTCGATGACCGCGCAGAATTCGGCCCACGGCACCAGCTTTTCCATGCGCTCCAGGAATTCCGCCTTGCGCGTCGCTTTCCGCTTTATCTCGAACCCGCTCGTTGCCAGTGTTGCTTGTCTCATGTCGTGTTATCCTCCATCATGATGCTTGTGCATATAACGCACGAACCCATCATTCGGGTGACTTGTTCAGTGTTTCCATAAGTTTGATTCGTGCTGGGTATCTCCAACAGGCCGACAAGCATTTCGGCGACCCAATCGCTGGTCACCAGATTCAACACTGATGTTGGTGAGCAGTCTATGTGTAACGGCAGTTCGAGAATGCCATCGTTAAGCATCACCCCGTTATTCAGGCAGTTTTGTGGATCGCTCTCCCATTTCTGTTGCCAGGTTTGGAGCAGCCTCCAGAATGGCATGAGGAATCCGTAGTAGCCAGAAAAATTGCGAACACTCCCATCATGGGCATCACCCAAAACAATGGGGAGTCGATGGATAGTAAACTTGCCATTTCTCCAGTCTCTCACTACCCGCTCCGCATCCAGCTTTGAAGCCTCGTAGGGATTGGAGAATTCCTGGCCCACATCAAGATCGGTTTCATGGAATACCTTCTCATCCCCGGAAACATATGCCGTGCTCATGTAGTGAAAATCGGAGACGCACAACTCTTCAGACAACTGAAGCATGTGGCGTGTGCCTTCCACATTGGTGTGTCGGGTTCTGTCCGCCCTGATGTTTTCAAACGATGTTGCCGCCGCCCCATGCATGACCCTGTCAACTTTCCATTCCCATGCCTGAATATCCGCATCGCTTACTCCAGCATTGGGTAGCGTAACATCGCCGTTTATGGCGATGTCCATCTCTTCGCGCAGGTTGGGCAGAACTTCACGGAGGCGCACTTGTGCGTCTTTTTCGCCGTTTGGGCGGATCAGATACAAAACCCGATACCCCTTTTCTTGCAGCAGCGGTGCAAGCGCAGAACCTACTTGCCCTGTGACTCCTGTTAACAGAATTGTTTGCATGATTTCCCTTGTCAGTGAGCGGCACCTCGTTTTTATGGATGCAAACCATCATTGTTTTGCCCAATATATTGTGAAGACAATATCAGCATTCATCCGTAGTTTCAACCCCAAGGGGGAGGAACTCGGATGGAATCGGAAGAAGCATTGGGTGTGGTACTGCGATCACTGCGAAAGCAACAGGGGCTGTCGCAGGAGGCGCTCGCCCTTGATGCAGGAGTAGAGCGGAATTACATTTCGCTGATCGAGCTAGGCAAAAACAGTCCAAGCATCCGAATTCTGTTCAAACTCAGCAAAGCGTTGGATATAAGTCCGTCGGCTCTTTTGGCTCATGTTGAAGAGCATTTGCAGGACAACTTGAAGAAAAAGCGGCAGGTTAAAAAACCAGCGTAAATAAAGACGGATATAAATTAGGGGGCAGGGTAAATTACAGCCGTGCATCACGCGCATATTGCTGAATCTCAAATCTACATGCCGCTGCGCAGTTCTCGCAGATTTCCGCAGGAACATCTCGGATGACTACCACTGTGTTGTCGCGTTGCAGCGTGACCGTGGTGGCGCAGGGATGGGTCTGCCCGGTTTTGCAACCGGTTTGTCTTTCTCCGCCTTATCCAGTTGCGCCCGGAACAAGGCGCTATACAGTCAGGCATACCTGAATTCAATTTTGCGGACTTTCTTCAAGTCCACAGTTTGTTTGGCTTG
>JAQTOM010000044.1:0-6556 GCA_028713345.1 Gallionellaceae bacterium
AAACCCTTGAGCCAACTGTTGCCAATAGTAAGGGTAGGTGTAGTTTCGCTACCGGACATTTTCTTGAAGGCGTCAATCTCTTCCTTTGTCACCAGGTTTTTCTCACTGAACGGGATACCGCGCTTGTTCAGCAGGTCGCGCGCATTCTGGCATGGCTCGCTACAGTTATCCGCCACGTAAAGCGTGACCGGGAAATTCTTCCTGGCGCGCAGTGTTTCATACGGCAAACCGGCATCATTATTCTCGGAAGAGCCGCTGCTGATTTTCTTCTTTTCGACCTGAGCCGCATCCCCCGCCGGCACATCACCGTAGTGCACATTGCCGGACTTGTCCACCCAGCGGTACAAGCTGCCCGCCTGCGCGCTGCCCAGCACGGCCAACATCATTCCAGTCAAAACGAGATGCGGTTTCATTCGACCTCCCCGAACAGAAAGTTAACTCCCTTGCTCCCGCTGCTATGCGTAGTCTATATCGGATTCTTCCAGCAAACCGCTGTGGCGCAGCAGCGCATCAATTGCCGGTTCGCGCCCGCGGAACGCGACGAACGACTGCATCGCATCGCGGCTGCCGCCCACCGCCAGTATCTCGTCGCGGAAGCGCAGACCCGCCGCCATGTTGAGCACACCGTTTTCCTCGAACAGGCTGTATGCGTCCGCCGACAAAACCTCCGCCCACTTGTAGCTATAGTAACCCGCCGCATAGCCGCCCGCAAAGATGTGCGAGAAACTATTGGGGAAGCGGTTGAATGCGGGCGGGATCAGCACCGCCACTTCGTTGCGCACCTCATCCAGCAATTGCTGCACAGTCTTGCCACCGTTGGCATCGTAGTCGCAATGCAGGCGCATGTCGAACAGCGAGAACTCGATCTGGCGCAGTGTCTGCAAACCGCTCTGGAAATTCTTCGCCGCGATCATCTTGTCGAACAATGCGCGCGGCAATTTCTCTCCCGTTTCCGCGTGGCGCGTCATGTCCTGCAACACCTCCCACTCCCAGCAGAAATTCTCCATGAACTGGCTGGGCAACTCCACCGCGTCCCATTCCACGCCGCTGATGCCGGACACGCCGCGGTCTTCCACCTGCGTCAGCAGATGGTGCAGGCCGTGGCCGAACTCATGGAACAGGGTGATGACTTCGTCGTGCGTGAACAGCGCGGGCTTGCCGCCCACGGGTGCGGCGAAGTTGCAGTTGAGGTAAGCGACCGGTGTCTGGATGCCGGAAGCGATGCGCCTGCGCGTGATGGCGTCGTCCATCCACGCCCCGCCACGCTTGCTGTTGCGCGCGTACATATCCAGATAAAACTGGCCCACCAGCTTGCCGTCCGCATCGAGGATGTCGAAGAAGCCCACCGCCTCGTGCCACAGCGGCGCCTGCGAGGGACGCACGCTCAGGCCATACAGTGTCTGCACCAGCTTGAACATGCCCGGCAGCACCTTGTCCTCGGGAAAATACTGCTTCACCTCCTGCTCGGAAAAAGCATAGCGCTGCTTGCGCAAATGCTCGCTGGCATAGCCCACGTCCCATGCCGACAATTCCGCCAGGCCGAGTTGCGCCTTGGCAAATCCGCGCAACTCCGCCAGATCGCGTTCGGCGAAGGGCCGCGCGCGCCGCGCCAGTTCGCGCAGGAAATCCATCACCTGCTGCGGCGTGGTCGCCATCTTGCTCGCCAGCGACAACTCGGCGTAATTGGCGAAACCCAGCATCTGCGCCTCTTCCGCGCGCAATTTCAATATCTGCGCCATCAGCGGCGTGTTGTCCAACCTGGCTTCCCCCGGCTCGCTGGCGCGCGTCACATAGGCGCGGTACATGCGCTCGCGCAAGGCGCGGTTGTCGGCGTATTGCATCAAAGGCCCGTAGGACGGTGCTTTCAGCGTGAACAGCCAGCCTTTTTTTCTGGCTGCCACCCCCTCCCCAACCCTCCCCCCGAGGGAGAGGGGGCGATCGCCAGATTCTTTCATCATTTCTTCTGCCGCCTCGGCGGCGACCTGGCGCTCGTCGGCGGGAATGCCGGACAGCTCCGCCTCGTCCGCAACCAACCAGGTGTAGGCATTGGTGGCATCCAGCAAATTGTCGGAAAAACGCGAACACAGCGTGGACAATTCTTCCTGAATGGCCATGAAGCGCGCCTTCTGCGCCTCCGGCAATTCTGCGCCGCCCAGACGGAAGTCACGCAGTTCGTTCTCGATGATCTTCTGCCGCGCCGCGCTCAAGCCCGCGAATTCCGCGCCGCCACGAATCGCCTTCACTTTGTTGAACAGCTCGAGGTTCTGCCCCAGCTCGGCGTAATACTGGGTGATCTTGGGCAGGTTGCCGTTATACACATCGCGCAGCTCGGCGCTGTTCATCACCGCATTCAAGTGGCCCACCTGCCCCCATGCACGCGCCAGGCGCTCGTTGGCATCGTCCAGCGGCTGCATGAAATTGTCCCAGGAGGGAGCGCTGGTGTCGGCCAGCAGGCACGCAACCAGCGTGCGGTTCTCCGCCAGCAGTTGCTCGACTGCGGGAGCGACGTGTTCGGGCCTGACCTCCGCGAAACGCGGCAGGTCGGTGAAATCGAGTAATGGGTTCATGGATAAGCTGGAAATAAATACGGCGGTGAGAAATCTGACCGCTGCATTTTACTACGAAACATTCGGGCAATAACCCGTGATGCGCGCAAACGGCGGCTTTCGGCACACACTACCATGCGCACCACTGATACCGGCCTTCACCCGCAAGGAGCAGGCCGGTAGGCGGTGCTAATCAAAACGCCATGAGGCCAGATCCGCCACACGCCCGGCACCGTATGAACGGTGCCGGGCGTGTGGCGTGCTCAAGGAAGCTGTCAGGCAAGCTGCGCGTTGTCCTGCGCCTCTGCTGGCTGGTCGCCTTCGCCCAGCGCCGCCGGTGCCATATCCATGCCCAGCCGCTGCCTGCGCCTGGTGGAATGGTAGGCCAGGCCGGTGCCGGCCGGAATCAGGCGGCCCACGATGACGTTCTCCTTCAGGCCGCGCAGATCGTCCTTCTTGCCCATGATTGCAGCCTCGGTCAGCACGCGCGTCGTTTCCTGGAAGGAAGCGGCGGAGATAAACGAATCCGTGGATAAAGAAGCCTTGGTGATGCCCAGCAACATATATTCATAAGTTGCCGGTTGTTTGCCTTCGGCCTCCACGCGTTCGTTTTCCGCCAGCAACTCGGCACGCTCGACCTGCTCCTTCGGAATGAACAGGGTGTCGCCCGCATCCCTGATCTGCACACGGCGCAACATCTGGCGCACGATCACTTCGATGTGCTTGTCGTTGATCTTCACGCCCTGCAGACGGTACACGTCCTGCACCTCATCGGTAATGTAACGCGCCAGTTCCGCCACACCCAGCAGGCGCAGGATATCGTGCGGGTCAGCCGGGCCATCGACGATCATCTCGCCCTGGTTCACCACCTGGCCATCGTGCACCAGCACATGCTTTTCCTTGGTAATCAGGAATTCATGCGCCACGCCTTCCACATCGGTGATGACCAGGCGCTGCTTGCCCTTGGTGTCCTTGCCGAACGACGCAGTGCCGGTAACTTCGGCCAGCATGCCCGCATCCTTGGGAGGACGCGCCTCGAACAGTTCCGCCACGCGCGGCAGACCGCCGGTAATATCGCGCGTCTTGCTGCTTTCCTGCGGGATGCGCGCCAGCACATCGCCCACACCGACATGCTGGCCGTCTTCCACGGTGATGATACAGCCCGTCTGGAAGGTCACCGAAATCGGCTGCTCCGTGCCGGCAATCTTGATCTCACGCCCTTCATCATCCAGTAAGCGCACCAATGGGCGCAGTATGCCCTTGCCCTGCGTGCTGGCGCGCTTGGGGTCGATTACCACCAGCGTGGACAATCCGGTCACTTCATCAATCTGCCTTGCGACGGTGGCGCCCTCTTCCACATTCTCGAATCGCACGCGACCGGCATATTCGGTAATGATGGGACGGGTGTGCGGATCCCATGTGGCCAGCACTTCGCCGGCACGCACTGCACTGCCCTCATGCACGGTCAGCACCGCGCCGTACGGCACCTTGTGGCGTTCGCGCTCGCGTCCGTGATCATCGGTCACCATCACTTCGCCGCTGCGCGCTACTACCACCAGCCCGCCGCGCGCGGTACTCACGGTGCGCATGTTCGCGCTGTATTTCATGAAGCCATTGGACTTGCTCTCGACCTGGCTGGCCACCACGGTGCGCGATGCCGCACCGCCGATGTGGAAGGTGCGCATGGTCAACTGCGTGCCCGGTTCGCCGATGGACTGCGCGGCGATCACGCCGACTGCCTCGCCTATGGTTACCATTCCACCACGGCCCAGGTCGCGGCCATAGCACTTGGCACACAGGCCATAACGGGTTTCACAGGTCAGCGGCGTGCGCACATGCACTTCGTCGATACCCAGCGACTCTATGGTTTCCACCATATCCTCGTTCAGCAATGTGCCCGCTTCATACAGGGTCTCGCCAGTCTCCGGATTGACTATGTCTGCACTGGCAACACGGCCAAGGATACGCTCGCGCAATGCCTCGATCACCTCACCGCCTTCCACCAGGGCCTTTATCCCGGCGCCGACGCTGGTGCCGCAATCTTCTTCGATCACCACCAGGTCCTGCGTAACATCCACCAGACGGCGTGTCAGGTAACCGGAGTTGGCGGTCTTCAACGCGGTATCGGCCAGGCCTTTACGCGCACCGTGGGTGGAGATGAAGTATTGCAACATGTTCAACCCCTCGCGGAAGTTCGCCGTGATCGGGGTTTCAATAATCGAGCCGTCCGGCTTGGCCATCAGGCCGCGCATCCCGGCCAGCTGGCGAATCTGCGCCGCAGAACCGCGCGCGCCGGAGTCCGCCATCATATAGATGGAGTTGAACGACTCCTGCATCACGGCCTTGCCCTTCTTGTCGGCACGTGCCTTGCCCGTAATCCGGTCAATCACCGGCTCGCTGCCCAACTGATCCATCATGGCCTTGGCCACCAGGTCGCCGGTACGGCCCCAGATGTCCACTACCTTGTTATAGCGTTCGCCTTGTGTCACCAGACCGGAGGTGTACTGGACATCGATCTCGTGCACTTCCTTCTCGGCCACGCTGATCAAGTCATCTTTCTGCGGCGGCACCAGCATGTCATCCAGGCAAATTGAAATACCGGCACGGGTGGCATAGGAGAAACCCATGTACATCAGCCTGTCAGCCATGATCACCGTGTCGCGCAAACCGCAACGGCGGAAGCTGGTATTGATCAGGCGCGAGATTTCCTTCTTCTTGAGCGCCTTGTTGATCAGGCTGAACGGCAAGCCCGCAGGCAGGATTTCTGAAAGGATGGAACGCCCCACGGTAGTCTCATAGCGTGTGCATTTTTCCTGGCGCTCACCGTTCTCGCCGGTATGGAATTCCTTGATGCGCACCATCACCCTGGCTTGCAGATCGACATGGCCGGACTCATAGGCGCGCTGCGCTTCGGATACATCGGCAAACATCGAGCCTTCGCCCAATGCACCGACTTTTTCGCGCGTCATGAAATACAGGCCCAGCACGATATCCTGCGACGGCACGATGACCGGCTCGCCGTTGGCGGGTGACAATACGTTGTTGGAGGCCAGCATCAGGGTGCGCGCCTCCATCTGCGCTTCCAGCGACAACGGCACGTGTACCGCCATCTGGTCGCCGTCGAAGTCGGCGTTGAACGCCGAGCACACCAGCGGATGCAGCTGGATCGCCTTGCCTTCGATCAGTATCGGCTCGAATGCCTGGATGCCGAGACGGTGCAATGTCGGGGCGCGGTTCAGCAGCACCGGATGTTCGCGGATCACGTCTTCCAGAATATCCCACACCACCGGCTCTTCCGATTCCACCATGCGTTTCCCCGCCTTGATGGTGGTAGCCAGACCGAGAACTTCCAGCTTGTGGAAAATGAACGGCTTGAACAGTTCCAGCGCCATTTTCTTGGGCAGGCCGCACTGGTGCAATTTCAGTTGCGGGCCGACCACGATCACGGAACGGCCGGAATAGTCCACGCGCTTGCCCAGCAGGTTCTGGCGGAAACGGCCACCCTTGCCCTTGATCATGTCGGCCAGCGATTTCAGCGGGCGCTTGTTCGCGCCGGTCATCGCCTTGCCGCGACGGCCGTTGTCCAGCAGCGAATCCACCGATTCCTGCAGCATGCGTTTCTCGTTGCGCACGATGATTTCCGGCGCCTTCAGTTCCAGCAGGCGCTTCAAGCGGTTATTGCGGTTGATCACGCGGCGGTACAGATCGTTCAGGTCGGAGGTCGCGAAGCGGCCGCCATCCAGCGGCACCAGCGGACGCAGTTCCGGCGGCAGCACCGGCAGCACGGTCATGATCATCCACTCCGGCTTGATGCCGGAGGACATGAACCCCTCGAGTATCTTCAGGCGCTTGGCATATTTCTTGATCTTGGTTTCGGAACTGGTCGCTTCCAGTTCGGCGCGCAGTTTCTCCACCTCGGCTGGCACATCCAGAACGCGCAACAGCGCGCGTATGCCTTCCGCCCCCATCACTGCGGAAAACTCGTCGCCATGCTCTTCCAGCTTGGACAG
>JAQTOM010000044.1:6656-14619 GCA_028713345.1 Gallionellaceae bacterium
TTAGTGCCGATCCAGATCAATATCAATACCCAAGGAACGGATTTCCTTGGTCAATACATTGAATGATTCCGGCATGCCGGCATCAATCTTGTGGTCACCCTTGACAATGCTTTCGTACACCTTGGTACGGCCAGCCACGTCGTCCGATTTGACCGTAAGCATTTCCTGCAAGGTATAAGCCGCACCGTACGCTTCCAGCGCCCACACTTCCATTTCCCCGAAACGCTGGCCGCCGAACTGCGCCTTGCCGCCCAATGGCTGCTGGGTCACCAGGCTATAAGGCCCGGTGGAACGCGCGTGCATCTTGTCATCCACCAGGTGGTGCAGTTTCAATACATGCATATAGCCAACCGTAACCGGGCGGTCAAACGCTACGCCGGTACGTCCATCGTGCAAAGCGATCTGACCGGAACGGGGCAGGTCTGCCAGTTCCAGCATATTTTTTATTTCCTCCTCATCCGCGCCGTCGAATACCGGGGTTGCGAATGGCACGCCGCTTTTCAGGTTGCGGCACAGCTCAATTACTTCATCATCGCTAAACGTGGCGATATCCACATCCTTATGCCCGTCCGGGTTGTATATCTTGCCCAGGAATTTGCGCACATCGGCGATCTTGGCTTGCGACTCCAGCATCATGCCGATCTTCTTGCCCAAACCCTTGGCTGCCCAGCCCAGATGCACTTCGAGCACCTGGCCTATGTTCATGCGCGACGGCACGCCCAGCGGGTTCAGCACGATGTCCACCGTTGTGCCATCTGCCATATAAGGCATGTCTTCCACCGGCACGATGCGCGATATCACACCCTTGTTACCGTGGCGCCCGGCCATCTTGTCGCCCGGTTGCAGGCGGCGCTTTACCGCCACATACACCTTGACCATCTTCTGCACACCCGCTTGCAACTCGTCGCCCTGGGTCAGCTTGCGCTTCTTGAGGTCGAATGCGGCATCAAATTCCAGACGCTTCTGCGCCAGGCCTTCCTTGACCTGCTCCAGCTGTGCGGCCACCTCATCGTTGCCGAGGCGAATGTCGAACCATTGGTGATGCTCCAGGCTGCCGAGATAGTCCTTGGTCAGCTTGGTGCCCTTGGCCAGTTTCTTCGGCCCGCCATTGACCACCTTGCCCAGCAGCAGTTTCTCGAGACGGGTAAACACGTCCGCCTCGACGATGCGCATCTGGTCAGCCAGGTCTTTCTTGTAACGGTTCAGTTCGTCGTCGATGATCTGCTGCGCGCGCTTGTCGCGTTGCAGCCCTTCGCGCGTAAACACCTGCACGTCGATCACCATGCCGGAAATACCGGCCGGCACCCGCAAGCTGGTATCTTTTACATCCGATGCCTTCTCGCCGAAGATGGCGCGCAACAGCTTTTCTTCCGGAGTCAGCTGGGTCTCGCCCTTGGGCGTAACCTTACCCACCAGCACGTCGCCCACGCCCACTTCCGCGCCGATATGCACGATGCCGCACTCATCCAGGCGCCCCATCTGCACTTCCGACAGGTTGGGGATGTCACGCGTAATTTCTTCCGCTCCCAGCTTGGTATCGCGCGCCACCACCGTCAGCTCTTCGATATGGATGGAAGTAAAGCGGTCCTCCGCCACCACGCGCTCGGAAATCAGGATCGAGTCTTCGTAGTTGTAGCCGTTCCACGGCATGAAAGCCACCAGCATGTTCTGCCCCAGCGCCAGCTCTCCCAGGTCGGTGGATGCGCCATCGGCAACCACATCGCCGCGCGAAATCACATCGCCCATCCTGACCAGCGGACGCTGGTTGATGTTGGTGTTCTGGTTGGAACGGGTGTACTTGGTCAGGTTGTAGATGTCCACACCAACCTCGCCCGGCGTCGTCTCATCGTCGTTGACGCGCACCACAATACGGCTCGCATCCACGTAGTCCACGCGTCCGCCACGCCATGCCTGCACTGTCGTGCCGGAGTCCACTGCCACGGTGCGTTCGATACCGGTGCCGACCAGCGCTTTTTCCGCACGCAGGCAGGGTACGGCCTGGCGTTGCATGTTGGCGCCCATCAGGGCGCGGTTCGCGTCGTCATGCTCCAGAAACGGGATCAGCGAAGCGGCTACCGACACCACCTGGGCCGGCGCCACGTCCATGTATTCGATCTTTTCCGGCGCAGCCAGCATGAATTCATTATGCTGACGGCAGGACACGATGTCATCGGTGAACTTGCCCTTGTTGTCCAGTTCGGCGTTAGCCTGCGCGATGGTGAATCTACCTTCCTCGATTGCGGACAAATAATCCACGTCGTTAGTCGCCTTACCCTTGGCCACCCTGCGATAGGGCGTTTCGATGAAGCCGTAATTGTTGGTGCGCGCATACAGCGCCAACGAATTGATCAGGCCGATGTTCGGGCCTTCCGGCGTTTCGATCGGGCACACGCGGCCATAGTGCGTCGGGTGCACGTCGCGCACCTCGAAACCGGCGCGTTCACGCGTCAGGCCGCCCGGTCCCAGCGCCGAAATGCGGCGCTTGTGCGTCACTTCGGACAGCGGGTTGGTCTGGTCCATGAACTGCGACAATTGACTGGAACCAAAGAATTCCTTGACCGCAGCAGAAATGGGTTTGGCGTTGATCAGGTCATGCGGCATCAGATTGTCAGCCTCTGCCTGGCCGAGGCGCTCCTTCACCGCGCGTTCGACACGCGCCAGCCCGGCGCGGAACTGGTTCTCCGCCAGCTCACCCACTGCCCGCACACGGCGGTTGCCGAGGTGGTCGATGTCGTCGATTTCGCCGCGTCCATTGCGCAACTCGACCAGAATCCTGATCACCGCCACGATGTCATCGTTGGACAGGATGGCAGAACCCGTCAATTCATCGCGTCCGACACGGCGGTTGAACTTCATGCGGCCTACGGATGACAAGTCGTAGCGCTCCTCGGAGAAAAACAACCCGTTGAACAGATTCTCCACCGCCTCTTCGGTAGGCGGTTCGCCGGGACGCATCATGCGGTAAATGGCAACGCGTGCCGTCCACTGGTCGGTGGTTTCATCGGCACGCAAGGTCTGCGAAATATAGGCCCCCTGGTCCAGATCGTTGGTATACAGCGTATGTATCTTGCTCACGCCTGCCGCTTGCAGTTGGCCGATCAATGTCTCGGTGATCTCGTCGTTGGCGTTGGCAATGATCTCGCCGCTATCCTTATCCACCACGCTATGCGCCAGCACACGCCCGGCCAGGAAATCCTCGCCGACCTCCAGCTTGTTAATGCCCGCTTCTTCTATCTCGCGGATATGCCGCACAGTGATGCGCTTGCCAGCGGCTACAATCACTTTCCCGCCCTTGCCTCCCAGGATATCAAAGCGCGCTATTTCGCCGCGCAGCCGCTCCGGCACCACTTCAAACTGGATGCCCTTCTTGCCCAGCAAGAAGGTATCAAACTCAAAAAATTGTTTGAGAATATCTTCCGGCGTATAGCCCAGCGACTTGAGCAGGATGGTGACCGGCATCTTGCGGCGGCGGTCGATACGGAAGTACACATAATCCTTGGCGTCGAATTCAAAATCCAGCCACGAGCCGCGATAGGGAATGACGCGTGCCGAGAACAGCAGCTTGCCGGAGCTGTGTGTCTTGCCGCGGTCATGCTCGAAGAATACGCCGGGTGAACGGTGCAACTGCGACACGATGACGCGTTCGGTGCCATTGATGACGAACGAGCCGGTGTGGGTCATGAGTGGAATTTCACCCATATACACTTCCTGCTCCTTGATTTCTTTCACGGTCGGCTTGGACGCCTCCTTGTCCAGCAGGGTCAGGCGCACGCGCGCGCGCAGCGGAGAAGCGTAAGTCAGTCCGCGCTGCTGGCATTCCTTCACGTCAAACGGGGGCATACCCAGCCTATAGCTGACAAAATCGAGATGCGCGTATTTATTATGGCTGGAGATAGGGAAAATCGAATTGAATGCAGCCTGTAACCCATTGTTGATACGCTGCTCAGGCGGCACTTCTGCTTGCAGGAAGTCGCTGTACGATTCCAGCTGGGTGGATAACAAAAAAGGTACAGGCAAAGCACCGACCCGCTTTGCAAAACTTTTACGGATGCGTTTTTTTTCAGTAAAAGAATAACTCATGATATCTCCACGACCAAGGGAAAACAAAGTTTTCAGTGCAGGCATAACCTTCGGGTTATACCTGCACTGAAAAACAGAAAACAATGGGCAAAAAGCTTTTTTTGCTCGCTGTCCGCTGCCGCCTTAAAAACGGCAAAAGGCTGACGGATGCCCGCCAGCCTTTTTTTACGTGCAACGCTTACTTGATTTCAGCAGCAGCCCCTGCTTCAATCAGCTGTTTCATGATACTGTCAGCATCAGCCTTGTTTACGCCTTCCTTCACGGTCTTTGGTGCGCCATCCACCAAATCCTTGGCTTCCTTCAGGCCCAAGCCGGTAATCGCGCGCACCACCTTGATTACGTTTACCTTGCTTTCACCCGCAGATTTCAGGATTACCGCAAACTCGGTCTGCTCGGCAGCAGCTGCCGCACCGCCACCCGCACCGCCACCCGCAGCAGGAGCAGACATCGCGGCGGCAGAAACGCCGAACTTCTCTTCAATTGCCTTTACCAGCTCATTCAGTTCCAGAACGGACATACCGTCCAGAGCTGTCAGAAATGCGTCTTTATCGAATGCCATTTTGTATTTCCTAACTTTTAAAGATTAATGTGGATAATTAGCTTCGCATAGCCATTCGGCCAAGGCAGCAAGAAACGCTGCCTAAATCGCCGGTTAAGCCGCTGCTTTTTGTTCAGACACAGCGCTCAATACACGAGCCAAGCCGGAGACCGGCGATTGCAGCAAACCGCACAACTGAGCCAGCAACACTTCCTTGCTCGGAACGGTAGCCAGCGCGTTGACGCCGGCCACGTCCAGCATTTTGCCGTTGTAAGCGCCAGCCTTGACCACCAGCTTGTCATTCATCTTGGCAAATTCATGCACCACCTTCGCTGCCGCGACGGCATCGGCGCTGATGCTGTACACCAGCGGGCCGACCATTTTTTCCGCCAAAGCCTCGAATGGAGTACCCTGTACCGCACGACGCGCCAGCGTATTTTTCAACACGTGAAAATACACCCCAGCCTTGCGTGCATTCGCGCGCAACTTGGTGATGTCGGCAACGGCTATGCCGCGGTACTCTGCCAGGACGATGGTCTGAGCCTGCGCCACCTGTGCGCTTACTTCAGTCACCACTGCCTGTTTCTGTTGCAGATTAAGACCCAAAGTCTTCCTCCCTCTTAAAACCGGAACGCAAAACCAAAGTTCTGTATTCCATTGTTAAACAACCGCGTCCTCAAGACAGGAAGAGACAACATAACTCCTGCTCGCGGGCACACCATCTACGTGGGTCAACGGGTTCCCCCGCCAATTAAACCTTCGGCAAGACTCGCCTCCGGTACCTACGGTCTTTGATGCCGCTTACCCAGCCAGCAGTCCAAAGATTGCAAGCGGCATGACGTTCCGCGCCATGCCGCAAATTCCTAAATCCGTGTGGGCACAAAAATTTGCCCACCCTCATGAAGCCCTCTCCTCAATCCTCTCCCGCAAGCGGGCGAGGAGACAAACGAGAAAAGCAATTTTTAATTTACGCGGCCAAACTGGCCTGTTCGATGCGGATGCCGACACCCATGGTGCTGGAGACCGATATCTTCCTCAGGTACACACCCTTGGCAGCAGCAGGCCTGGCCTTGTTCAGCGCATCAATCAGCGCCAGCATGTTTTCGCGCAATGCTTCCGGCGCAAACGATGCGCGCCCGATAGTACATTGCACGATGCCGTTCTTGTCAGTACGGTACTGCACCTGGCCGGCCTTGGCATTCCTCACGGCTCCGGCCACGTCGGCAGCAACCGTGCCCACCTTGGGGTTGGGCATCAGGCCGCGCGGGCCGAGGATCTGGCCGAGCTGACCGACGATGCGCATCGCATCCGGCGAAGCGATCACCACATCGAAATCCATCTTGCCGGCCTTGATGCTTTCCGCCAGATCTTCAAAACCGACAACGTCTGCACCTGCGGCTTTGGCTTCCTCAGCCTTTGCACCCTGGGCAAACACGGCCACGCGCACGGTCTTTCCGGTGCCCTTGGGCAACACGACCGAACCGCGCACCAACTGGTCGGACTTCTTGGCATCAATGCCGAGATTCACCGCCACGTCGATGGATTCATCGAACTTGGCCTTGGCTGTTTCTTTCACCAGGTTCAGCGCATCGTTGAGCGGATACAGTTTGCTGCGGTCTACCTTGGTAGCCAGTGCCTTATAACGCTTGGAAATATGTGCCATGTTATACACCCTCCACGGTAATGCCCATGCTGCGCGCGCTGCCGGCAATGGTGCGCACTGCCGCATCCATATCAGCCGCTGTCAGGTCGGGCATCTTGGTCGTTGCGATCTCTTCCGCTTGCTTGCGGGTCAGCTTGCCTACCTTGTCGGTATGCGGCGTCTTGCTGCCCTTCTGCACACCGGCGGCCTTCTTGATCAGAATGGTCGCGGGCGGGGTCTTCATGATGAAGGTGAAACTCTTGTCCGCAAAAGCGGTGATGACTACGGGAATTGGCAGGCCCGGCTCCACACCCTGGGTCTGGGCGTTAAACGCCTTGCAGAATTCCATGATATTCAACCCGCGCTGGCCGAGCGCAGGTCCGATGGGAGGACTTGGGTTCGCCTTGCCGGCAGGCACTTGCAGCTTGATATAACCTATGATTTTCTTTGCCACGTCGACACTCCTTATTAGTGGGTTAAACGCATACCGCTACAGCTCCGATACGCTCCCCGTTTAATACAGGGAAGAGGGAAGAGGAAAGGGGGAAGGGTAACTGCAAAACCACCCTTCACCCTTCTCCCTTGTCCCTTCCCGCTTCTAGGCCTTTTCTACCTGGCCGAAATCCAGCTCCACAGGTGTCGAGCGCCCGAAAATGGTCACCGCAACCCTCAGTTTGTTCTTTTCGTAATTGACACCTTCCACCGAGCCATGGAAATCGGTGAACGGCCCCTCTTTGACACGCACCGACTCGCCCACCTCGAACAGCACCTTGGGACGCGGCTTCTCAACACCGGCCTGCATCTGCTGCATGATATTCTGCACTTCTTTTTCGCTGATGGGCGTGGGCTTCATCGCCGAGCCGCCCAGAAATCCGGTTACCTTGGGCGTGCTCTTGACCAGGTGCCAGCTCTCATCGGTCATATCCATTTCGACCAGCACATAACCCGGAAAGAACTTGCGTTCGCTGATGCTCTTCTGGCCGGATTTCAGCTCTACCACCTCTTCCACCGGCACCAGTATCTGGCCGAACTTGTCTTCCATGCCGGCACGTTTAATACGCTCCAACAGGGCGCGCTGCACGCTTTTCTCGAACTGCGAGTACGTATGAACAACATACCAACGCTTTTCCATCACTCACCCCGCCCCATCAGTTTGTTGACCACCAATAGCAGGCTGGCATCGACCATCCACAAGAACAGCGCCATGACCACCGCAAACAGGATCACAATGCCAGTTGTCTGCACGGTTTCCTTGCGCGTCGGCCACACCACGCGCTTTGCTTCGTCCACCGATTCCTTGCTGAACACAAACAAACGCCTGCCTGGATCAGTCGTCCAGGCCACCCCTGCAGCAAGCAACAGGCCCAGCAATACCACAGCCAGCTTCACCACGGCAGCACTCTCATGCAACGTATAAAAACCCGCAATCCCCGCTACCACCAGCAGAAAGGCCACACTTAATTTAATCTTGTCCGCCATGCGCATTCTATCCGTTTACTTGGCAGGCCAGGAGGGTCTCGAACCCCCAACCCTCGGTTTTGGAGACCGATACTCTACCAATTGAGCTACTGGCCTAAAAATCGGGAAGGGAGAAGAGTGAAGGGAGAAGGGGTTAACCCTTCCCTCTTCCCCCTTATCCCTTCTCATTCCTTTACTCGATAATCTTCGCCACCACGCCCGCGCCGACGGTGCGGCCGCCTTCG
>JAQTOM010000115.1 GCA_028713345.1 Gallionellaceae bacterium
ATGCATGAGTTTGCAAAACAGCATGGCTAAAATTTTCCGTATTTTGGCTCTGAAAGAGTAAACGCATGGATAAGGAACTCAATCAGTATCGCGGGCAAATCGATCGCGTAGATGATGATCTGCTCAAGCTGTTGAACCAGCGCGCCGCACTGGCGCAGCAGATCGGCCATATTAAGGGGGAAGGTGCGGTGCTGCGCCCGGAGCGTGAGGCCCAGGTGCTGCGGCGCATAGTCAGTGTTAATGCAGGCCCGTTGCCAAACCAGGGTGTCACGCAATTATTCACGGAGATCATGTCGCAATGCCGCGCCCTTGAAGCGCCGATTACCGTGGCCTATCTCGGGCCGGCGGGTACATTCAGCGAGGCGGCGGTGATCAAGCGTTTTGGTCAGGCCAGCCAGGGCACGCCGTGTGTTTCAATCGATGAAGTGTTCCGCGAGGTGGAAAGCGGCGATACCAACTACGGCATGGTGCCGGTGGAAAATTCCAGCGAGGGCGCGATAGGGCGCACGCTGGATTTGCTGCTGCAAAGCCCGCTCAAGGTGTGCGGCGAAGTGATGTTGCCGGTGCACCAATGCCTGCTGTCCAATGAGGCCATGATGGCTGGGATCAAGAGCGTCTATTCGCACCCGCAATCGCTGGGACAATGCCAATCCTGGCTGAATGCGAATCTGCCGAATGCCACGCGCATACCCGTGGCAAGCAATGGCGAAGCAGCAAGGCTTGCTGCGGAACAGCCGCATAGCGCCGCAATCGCCGGCAAACAGGCGGCAGAACGTTTCGCCATTGCCGTGCGGGCAGAAAATATCGAGGATGATCCGCGCAACACCACGCGCTTTATGGTGATCGGCAACCAGGATGTGGCGCCGTCCGGCAAAGACAAGACTTCGCTGGTGATGTCTGCCGCGAATCGCCCCGGTGCGGTGCATGATCTGCTGGTGCCGCTGGCAAAGCATGGCGTATCCATGACCCGGCTGGAATCGCGCCCGGCGCGTTCCGGGCTGTGGGAGTATGTATTTTATGTGGATATCGAGGGCCACCAACTCGACAAAAAGGTGGCCGCCGCATTGGCCGAACTGAAACAGGCTGCCGCATTCGTGAAAGTGTTGGGGTCGTATCCCGTGGCTGTGTAATTAAATCCCCTCTCCCATGCAGGGTGAGGGTTAGGGTGAGGGTAGAAACCAAGCGTGAGTATTGGCTAAGTTTTACCCCCGTCCCAACCTCCCCCTGTGAAGGGGAAGGAGTGTTAATCAAGGTTTTAAATGAACTACAGTGATTTAGCACCACCCTATATCCGCGCCATCGCGCCCTACCAACCCGGCAAGCCAATCGCCGAGCTGGAGCGTGAGCTGGGCATCAGCGATATCGTCAAGCTGGCCTCCAACGAGAATCCGCTCGGTTGCAGCCCGCGCGCCACAGCCGCGATGCAGGAAGCGCTCAAGACCATCGCGTTGTACCCGGACGGCAACGGCTTCGAGTTGAAAGATGCGCTGTCCAGACGCTACGGCATCGAACACGCGCGCATCGTGCTGGGCAACGGTTCCAACGATATGCTGGAACTCGCCGCACGCGCCTTTCTTACCGTTGGGGACCGCGCAGTGTACTCGGATCACGCCTTCGCGGTGTATCCGCTGGCGACGCAGGCGGTGGGTGCGATAGGCATTTCTGTGCCTGCGATCAACTACGGCCATGACCTGAAGGCGATGCTGCAAACTGCCGTGGAGCAAAAGGCCAAGCTGGTGTTCATCGCCAACCCGAACAACCCGACCGGCACCTTTCTGAGTGCGGCTGCATTGCTGGAATTCCTGCGCGCGTTGCCGCCGCAGATTCTGGTGGTGCTGGACGAGGCGTATAACGAATACCTGCCGCAAGAGAACCGCTACGATTCCGTTGCATGGCTGCAAGAGTTTCCCAATCTCATCATCTCGCGCACCTTCTCCAAGGCTTACGGCCTGGCCGGATTGCGCGTGGGCTACGCGTTTGCAAATACACAGGTAGTCGACATGGTGAACCGCGTGCGCCAGCCGTTCAATGTCAACAGCGTGGCGCAGGCCGCTGCCGTGGCGGCGTTGCAGGATGAAGATTTTGTGCGCCGCACCAATGAGCTGAACCGGCGCGGCATGGAACAGATCACGCAGGGCCTGAGCAAGCTGGGGCTGAAGTACATTCCGTCCTACGGCAATTTCATCGCCTTCAAGATTGGCGACGGGATGAAGATGTACCGCCGCCTGCTGGAACTGGGCGTGATCGTGCGGCCCATCGCCAGTTACGACATGCCGGAATATCTGCGCGTGAGCATCGGCACAGAAAAAGAAAACGAGAAATTTTTATCTGTATTAAAGCAGGCATCAAGGGGTTAGTGCTTTTCTCGTTTGTTCTTTCTCCCGTTTACGGGGGAAAGTTAGATAGTGGGAACGGGCAGGGCAGGTTTAATTAATCAGGGATGGCCATATCGGTTAAGCCCGTAGGGGAGAAGCAGCGTGATCATAGTAATGGGCAGGGACGTAACGGACGCCGAAGTCGGCGCGGTGGTGAAGCGGCTGGAAACGGCGGGTTTGAAGGCGAATATTTCGCGCGGCATCGAGCGCACGGTGATCGGCGCCATCGGCGACGAGCGCCAGTTGACCGAGGAGATGTTCACCTCGCTGCCCGGTGTGGAATCGGCGATGCACATCGCCAAGCAATACAAGATCGTGTCGCGCGAATCGCACAAGGAAGACACCGTCATCGACATCGGCGGCATCCCGCTGGGCGGCAAGCAGATCCAGGTCATCGCCGGGCCGTGCTCGGTGGAGACGCAGGAGCAGATGGACTTGTCCGCCAAGTTCGTGCATGAGGCCGGTTGCCGCCTGATGCGCGGCGGAGCGTTCAAACCGCGCACCAGCCCCTATGCTTTTCAGGGCAAGGGCAGGGAAGGCCTGGACATGTTCCGCAAGGCAGCCGCCCCGTACAAGCTGCCTATCGTCACCGAGCTGATGGACGCGCGCCAGATCGACCTCTTCCTCGAATACGACGTGGACGTGATCCAGATCGGCACGCGCAACATGCAGAATTTCGACTTGCTCAAGGAAGTGGGCAAGATCAACAAGCCGGTGATTCTCAAGCGCGGCATGTCGGCCACCATCGCCGAATGGCTGATGTCGGCGGAATACATCGCGGCGGGCGGCAACCACAACATCATCTTCTGCGAACGCGGCATCCGCACTTTCGAGACCGCCTACCGCAACGTGCTGGACGTGACCGCCATCGCCGTACTGAAGAAGGAGACCCACCTGCCGGTGATCGTCGACCCCTCGCACGCGGGCGGCAAGGCGTGGATGGTGGCGGCACTGTCGCAAGCCGCCATCGCGGCAGGCGCGGACGGCCTGTTGGTCGAGATGCACCCGAATCCGTGCGAAGCCTGGTGCGACGCCGATCAGGCGCTGACACCGCAGGAACTGAAGAAGCTGATGGGTGTACTGGGCGCGATTGCCGGGGCGATAGGGCGCACGCT
>JAQTOM010000045.1 GCA_028713345.1 Gallionellaceae bacterium
TCATCCAGGCCGTGCCCCTTGAGGTTGCGCGCGGCCGCGCCGATGCGCACCAGGCGGCCTGCCGTTGCGGCGTCAATGACGGCTTCCCTGCTGATGATGCCGGCTTCGACCTCAGCCTTTGCATAATCGAATTCCATCGCGGCGAAACGCTGCTTGGTGGATTGCTTGAGATCCTTCATCAGGCTCTGATAGCCTGGGTTGTAGGAAATGACCAGCTGGAAATCCGGGTGGGCATGAATCAGCTCGCCTTTCTTGTCCAGCGGCAAGGCGCGGCGATGGTCGGTGAGCGGGTGGATCACCACCGTGGTGTCCTGGCGCGCTTCGACGATTTCGTCCAGATAACAGATGGCGCCGTAACGTGCGGCAAGCGTCAGCGGGCCATCCAGCCAGCGCGTGCCATTGGCATCCAGCAGGAAGCGTCCGACCAGATCGGAGGCGGTCATGTCCTCGTTGCACGCCACGGTGATGAGCGGCTTGCCCAGCTTCCAGGCCATGTACTCGACGAAGCGCGACTTGCCGCAGCCGGTCGGGCCTTTCAGCATCACCGGCAGACGCGCGGCATAGGCGGCCTGGTAAAGCTCGATCTCGCTGCCTTGCGGCTGGTAGAAAGGCTCCTTGCCGACCAGATATTGCCTGATGTCGAACTGTATGCTCATGCTGAGTTCCAGGACGGTGACCGGGGAATAATCAAGCCAACTATTTCTGTTCTTCTTTTTTGCTCGCTTCGGTTATTGCCTTGCCACGCACCAACTTGACATAGCGTGGCGCTTCTTTCACCGCCACGAAATCGACTCCTTGGTCGAAGCGCCATGTCCAGGCGCTTTCCTTGTGCATATGGAAAACCGTGTCGGTCCAATAGCCGGTTTTTGCGTTTTGTGTGTTGGGAAAAAATCCTGCCGCCAGTGTGGGGCCGGGCATACGCACGGTCGCATCTATGAGGGAGCTCATTTCGTCTTTGCTGGGCAAATGCCAATCGGTATAACCGCATAAGCGCTCGGCGTTGACCGCCGCGGTGAAGGCTTCGGTGTCGCAGTCACTACCCGTGCATACACCGCCATTTTTCTTCCCGTCCCCGGCCTCATTTTTTTCAACGCCGTTGTACCAGGTATAAGTATTGGTGCTGGCATGCAAACCCGGGGTTGCGGCCTTGACTTCCCATGTGAGGCCGGTCTTATTATCATGCACACATGACCATGGCTGTTCCTGATAATTGTTATTGCCTTTGTACGCGCTACCGTCGGCGGCAATGCGTGTCAAATCAAATTCGTATTTTGGAACCAGTTTGTCGCATCCGGCAAGCAATACTATTACTGTGAGCAATAAGGTGTTGGAGTAGTTTGGCACTTTTAACATAATTTTATTTTCAGGATTTTCAGGTTGTTTTTAAATTGCGGTTTGGTTTTTATGATAATAAATGATAATAATTTCAGCTGATTATTTTAGCATGTAACTCAACAATTCTCAGTCAGCAGATGAACGGCCCTGAATCCCGCGCCGAGCCAAGCGTTGGATTTGTTCTTATTTCATGAAAGTTGACATACATCAAAGAAAATTTGCGCCTGGACAACCAAAATCAAATACGACCACGTTGGGGTTGACGGTTAACACCTGCCTTGCCAAACAGCGATAAAAGGCACTGGCAACAACGCTGGAATATAAAATAGCACCCAAGGTGTAAAAAATAATCGTGCGTGAAGGTGGAATGATTTTTTGGCGCAGCCGTCCCCGCTGCGCGTGGTATTCATTACGGTGCGCTTGGCGTTGCATTTTTGTTTGACAGTGTGCCGACACGCGTTTGCGTCAGCTATATTCATGTTGTATAGGTAGGTTTGCTTTTGTAGTGTTTGTCCAGTCTGTCGGTGGCACACCTGCTGACATGTGGTATGTATGATGTTTTTAATAACCAGCAAAATTCAAGGGAAGGGAACAATCATGAAAGTAAGTGCAATCATCGGAGCTATGTCACTGAGCCTGTTGGCGTTCGGCTCGTCAGCATCATGGGCAGCCGCAGGACCTGCTGCTGTTGATATTCACCAGGATCCGACAGCGGTAGGAACGCCTGTAGGCAAGCGCGGCCCGACAACAGTCAAGTTCCACCTGACAGCCAAAGAAGTGGTAGGTGTTCTTGAAGAGAAAACCACCTTCAACTACTGGACATTTGACGGCAAGGTGCCCGGCCCGATGCTGCGCGCCCGCGTCGGAGATACTATAGAACTTACTTTATCGAATGATAAAACCAGTGCCATGTACCATAACATTGACCTGCATGCGGTATGGGGTCAGGGTGGCGGCGCTGAAGCAACGAAAGTTGCACCCGGCGAATCGAAGACTTTCACCTTCAAGGCGCTGCACGCCGGCCTGTTTGTTTATCACTGCGCTACAGCACCCATTCCGCAGCATATCTCGAACGGCATGTATGGCATGATCCTGATTGAACCAGAAGGTGGCCTGAAGCCTGCCAAGGAATTCTATATGATGCAGGGCGACATGTATGTTGACGGAGCTGGTGCACGCAAAGAATTCAACATGGACAAGATGTCGGCCGAACAACCTACCCATGTGGTGATTAACGGCGCTCCTGCTGCTTTGGCAGCAAACCCGATGAAAGTCAAAGTGGGTGACGAAGTCCGTGTTTTCTTCGGTGTTGGCGGTCCTAACCTGACTTCATCTTTCCATGCAATTGGTACGATCTTTGACAGGGTTTACAAAGAAGCTTCCCTCACCTCCCCACCGTCGAAGGACGTGCAGACCACCTCCGTACCTCCAGGTGGCGCAACGATGGTGGAGTTCAATGCGCGCGTTCCGGCGAAATACATCTTCGTTGACCATGCTCTTGGCCGTTTGAGCAAGGGTGCGGTAGCCATTATGCAGGCTGATGGCCCCCAAAAACCAGAGTGGTTCAAGGAAGGCCCGGCAGATGGCAAGGCAGAAGCCAAGCCAGCCAAGAAATAATAAAGCTGTGACGGCAGTTGCCCCGCCTGAAAGGTGACGGGCAGAAACTCAAAAAGAGCAAGGCTTGACGGCCTTGCTCTTTTTTTTCCAATTCAATTAACGTGGGAAAAGCAGTTGACCACATAACCAGCCACTTGGCTGCCGTATTTTGGCGGCCTATAGGTTCGGCACACTTTATCCATGAATCCGTTCGCATTGAGCCTGTCGAAATGTGTACGGATTCATGTGCTTCGACATGCTCAGCACGAATGGTGGTTTAGTTTAATCCGTGCCGGATCAATAGTGGAATGGCTAGTAGTCACATCAGAGAACACAGAGTCCACAGAGAAAAACCAATGGATTATCGAGTACTGGCGTCTCACCCAACAGGTGCAAAGAAAAAAGCCATGAGTGCCACGCTTGCTCTGTGTTCTCGGTGATCTCTGTGGCTTGAATTGCGGTTTTTAGGATAGACAGTCACCTTTGGGGAAGGAGTGGGATTCCCTCTGTTCCTCGTCTTCCAGCATCCAACATGCGTCTGCAAATCAGGGAAAACGCAGTTGTTCAGTTCATTTAACAAGGGTGTTACTACAAAGAGTGCTCCGGCAAATCCCTTTCCTGCCACCACGCATAGATGACGGGAATGACTATCAGGGAAAGCAGCGGCGCTGAAATCATGCCGCCCACCAGCGGTGCGGCGATGCGTTTCATCACATCCGCGCCGGTGCCCGAACTGAACATCACCGGAATCAACCCCGCCACGATCACCGATACGGTCATCATTTTCGGGCGGATGCGCAGCAGCGCTCCCTGAACGATAGCCAACTGCAAATTTTTCCGGCTTAGCAACTGGCCGTTCTTGCGAAATTCCGCGATAGCCTGATCCAGGTAAAGCAGCATCACCACGCCGAACTCCGCCGCCACCCCGGCCAGGGCGATAAATCCCACCGCCACCGCCACCGACAGGTGATAGCCCAGCCCGTACACCAGCCAGAAACCGCCCGCCAGGGAGAAAGGCAGGCACAGCAACACCAGCAGCACCTTGCCGCCGTGGCGGAAATTCAGGAAAAGAAACGTGACCACCAGCAACAGGGTGAGCGGCACCACCCACATGAAACGTTCCCTGGCGTGCTGCAAGTTGGCATATTGTCCCGACCACGCGATGGCATAACCCGGTTGCAGTTTGATCTTTTTCGCCACGGCATCCTGCGCATCGGCAATATAGCCACCCAAATCGCGTCCGGCAAAATCAAGGTAAACATAAGCGACCAGGCGGCCATTTTCGCTCTTGATCTCGACCGGACCATCGTTGATGCCCACATGCGCCACTGTGCCCAGCGGCACTTGCGCACCGGAAGGCGTCATGATGCGGCTGGCTTCAAGCGCCGTGAGTGAATCGCGGAAGGCGCGCGGATAGCGCAAGTTGATCGGGAAGCGGTTGCGCCCCTCGATCACCGTGCCGATATTTTCCCCGCCTATGGCGCCCTGCACCATGCGCTGCACATCGGCCGCGCCGATGCCATAGCGCGCCGCTTGCGTGCGATCCAGGGTGATGTCCACGTAGCGTCCGCCGGAAGCGCGGTCGGCAAAGGCATTGCGCGTTCCCGGCACGGAGCTTTTGATCACTTCTTCAATTTGGCTTGCCAGTACGCTGATGCCTTCCAGATCGGGGCCGGTGACCTTGATGCCCAGCGGCGTGCGTATGCCGGTGGACAGCATGTCTATGCGTGTGCGGATGGGGTATCCCCAGGAATTGGTCAGCCCCGGCAGGCGCACCTGGCTGTCCAGCTTGTGTATGAGTTCATCCACGGTTTCGCCCGGCGGCCACTGCTCGCGCGGCTTGAGCAGGATGGTGGTTTCCAGCATCGAGAGCGGCGCCGGGTCGGTGGCAGAATCGGCGCGCCCGGCCTTGCCGAACACGCGTTCGACCTCGGGCATCTGTGCGATCAGGCGGTCGGTAATTTGCAGGATGTTCGCCGCTTCGTCTAGCGACACTCCGGGCAGAGTAGTGGGCATATACAGCAGATCGCCTTCGTTGAGCGGCGGCATGAATTCACTGCCCAGCTTGGCGATTGGCCATGCGGCGCTTAACAGCAGCAGCAGGCAAAGCAATAGGGCGGGCTTGCGTCTTTGCAGCGCGGCCAGCAGCAGCGGGTGGTAGAGCGCATGCAGCAGCCGGTTCAGCGGGTTGTTCTGTTCGTGTGTGATGCTCCCGCGGATGAAATAGCCCATCAGCACCGGCGCCAGGGTGATGGCGAGCATTGCGCTCGCCGCCATGGCGTAAGTCTTGGTATAGGCGAGCGGAGCGAACAGCTTGCCCTCCTGCCCGGTGAGCGTCAGCACCGGCAGGAAAGATACGGTGATGATCAGCAGCGAAAAGAACAGCGCCGGCCCGACTTCCAGCGAACTCTGCCGGGCGACTTCCCAATAGTCGGGACGGTCTCCGGCGCGCTCCAGGTGCTTGTGCATGTTTTCTATCATCACCACTGCGGCATCCACCATGGCGCCGATGGCGATGGCGATGCCGCCCAGCGACATGATATTGGCGGTCACACCCTGGTTTTCCATGATGACGAACGCGGCCAGGATGCCGATGGGCAGCGTCACCACCGCCACCAACGAGGAACGGAGGTGGAATAAAAATGCGAGGCATACCAGCGCGACAACCAGCGATTCCTCGACCAGCTTTTCGCTCAGGGTCGAGATGGCGCGCTTGATCACGCCGGAACGGTCATACGTGACCACCAGTTCGACACCGGGCGGCAAGCCGCCTTGCAGTTCCTGCAACCGCGCCTTGACCCGCGTGATGGTGTCGAGCGCATTCTCGCCGTAACGCATCACCACAATGCCGCCGGTTGCTTCGCCCTGCCCGTCCAGGTCGGTCACGCCGCGGCGCAGCTCATGCCCAACCTGGATTTGTGCCACGTCTTCCAGGCGTATGGGTACACCCTGCGCGTTGACGCCCAGGGGAATGCGCCGGAAGTCGCCCAGGCTCTTCAAGTAGTTTTGTGCGCGCACGATATATTCGGCGCTCCCCATTTCCATCACCGAGCCGCCCCCTGCCGCGTTGCTGTCGCGCACCGCCTGCTCGATGCGTTCCATGCTCAGGTTGTATGCCGCCAGACGGTTGGGGTTCACCTCGATCTGGAATTGCCGCACCATCCCGCCCACGCTGGCGACTTCGGCCACGCCGGGCAGGCTTTGCAATTCGTATTTCAGGAAAAAGTCCTGCACCGCGCGCAACTGGTCGGCATCGTAGCGGTGATGCCGGTCCACCAGCGCGTATTCGAATACCCAGCCCACACCCGAAGCATCCGGCCCCAGCGTGGGGATGACTCCCTCTGGCAGCCGCCCTTCCATCTGGCTCAAATACTCCAGCACGCGCGTGCGCGCCCAGTAGGGATCGGTGCCATCCCGGAAGATCACGTACACATACGATTCGCCGAACATGGAAAATCCGCGCACTGCGGTGGAGCCGGGCACCGACAACAGTTCAGAGGTGAGCGGGAAAGTGACCTGATCCTCCACCACCTGCGGCGGCTGGCGCGGGTATGCGGTCTTGACGATGACCTGCACGTCGGAGAGATCGGGGATGGCGTCCAGCGCCATCTGGCGCGCGGAATAGACGCCCCATCCCGCCAGCAGCAGTGCGCCCAGCAAAACCAGCGGGCGATTCTTCAGCGACCATTCGATGATGCGCGCAATCATGCTTGGGCCCGGAATAATTACATCAACGGTACGAAAAATATATCAGCCACGGGTTAACTGCGTTTCCTGCCTAACGGCCATGGCAGTAACACCGCCTCAAAATAATGAAACTCGCACATGCCATAACCGCTCCCCCTCCCCAGCCCTGATGGAGCTACTAGCCATTCGACTAAGCCCGCCAGCGGGCAAGTCGCTGGTTATCCCCCAAATGGAGAGGGGGACAGTGGCTCGCTTCGCGAGTTTCACGTTAATCATTGTGCGCTGTGCAGACGTTGCGCGGCATCGCTCATCGATGCCGCGGCATCCAGCAGAAACTGCCCGTTCACCACAACCTGATCGCCCTCCTGCAGACCGGCGGTGATTTCAATGAGGTCGGCAGTCTCGACGCCGGTTTCAACTTTGGCCGGCGTGAAATGTCCATTGCCTCCGGCCAGCATTACCAGATCGCCCTTGCCCGTGCGCATCACCGCCGACCTTGGCACGGCCAGCGCCTCGTGCGGGTTGGCATGGATGATGACGTCGAGGAAAGCGCCGAGGGGCAATGAATTCCGGGTGTTGCTGACGCTCATGCGCGCACGCGCCGTGCGGGTTGCGCTATCGACCACCGGAGTGATTGACTGCAGGCGCGCCTTGATTTCCGGCAGTCCGGATTGCGGCAGTTTCACCGCAGCCTCATCGCCTTCTTTTATCCACGCCAGTTGGTCCGGATAAAGCGGCACCTCGACCCATACCCGCGACAGGCTGGCGAAGGAAAACAGGTTGTCCATCGGTTTGACCGTGCTGCCTTCATGCACCTCGATCTTGGTGATAAAGCCGGATTGGGGCGCGCGTATTTCAACCACATCCCGCGACCGGTAGGTCCTGATGAGTTCGTCTATCAATTCGTTGCCGACATCGGCATAGAGCAGCCTGTCGCGGACAAGCATGCGGCCTTTTGTATTCACCATCAGGTCGATCATGTCGTCTGCCGGCATGGGCTTGTTGCTTGTGTGCGCATCGTCGGTATCCATGGGTTCCAGGATCCTGTCCTTCTGCAGCAGCAGCTCGGTGAACTCGTTCTGGGATTTGACCAATTCAGGCGAATATATTTCATACAGCACCTGCCCTGCCCGGACATGCTGACCCACCGAATTCACATGGAGCTTTTTGATCACTCCCTCAACCTTTGCGCTCAGGTTGAAAATCAGGCTTTCATCGGCAACCACGTTGCCGTAGGTGTGAATGTCCCGGCTCAGCATTTGCCATTTGGCCGCAGCCAGCCGCACACCGAACCTTTGCTGCGAGGCCGTGTCGAGGTGCACGCCGTGGCTGTGTTCGGGCTGGGCTGCTCCCGCCTGCTCCATTTCCACCAGGTCCATGCCGCACTTCGGGCATACGCCCGGATGATCCTGGATAACCTCGGGATGCATCGGGCATACCCAGAGCTTCTTTGCCGGTTTTGCCGAATCTTTGCCGGTGGCGATTATTGGATCGAGGTTTGCGTGTACTGCGGAAGCGGGCTGGGCCTTGCCGCCAGCCTGGTCTGTAGAACGGTTCCCGCAGGAAGAACCCGCAACTGCCAGGGCCACGATCGCAAGCAGGCAGAGCCGCCGCCTTACATGTTTGAAAACAGTTGCGCCGGATAACCTGCGGGTTGGTTCCTGCTCAGTCCATGCCATGATCGTTATATCACGCCAGCAACCGCATCCTGATTTCCGCGAGAACCCTCTGCGGGGACAACGCCCGCAAGTCAAAGGGCGGGAGCTCCAGCGCATCCAGGGTATTCTTTACCAGCAGCCCAAGCTCGGTATCGCCTTCCATGCACAGGCGGCGGCTGAAAAAAAGCGTATCCGGATCTTCCTTGCGCAGGGCCAGCATCAGGAAATCATAAGCGCTGGCGCTGATGGTCAGGTCCGGCTCCCTGGTGCGCCGGCAGGCGACCATGCCCCTGTGGTTGAGGGTGAAATAAAATGCCACCCCCGCGTCGTTCACCCGGATACTGATCAGCTTCCCGCGCAGGGGTTGCAACACCTCCGAGCGCAGGGTATCGCCCAGCGCCAGATTCACTGTCTGGACAAACATCAGGGTCTGCGGATACCCCGGCAAAACAGACAGGAACTCGCTGACCGGCTTGGGAAAAGTGAAGTGCTGGTTATTCATATTACTTGCTCCTTGGATACCTTAATTCAGCAGTCGTGTGGTGTGCAAACGTTAAAGAAGCTTTAGCAGCGAGTAAGCCCGGTATCACGGAGGGCTTTGGCAAGAAGACCAGGTCCGATTGTGACCTTGCCCCTGAATTCCGTATTTCTTGACACGCTCATTATGCGGCATCCTTCAACTGTGCCGCAAACCAGTTTTTCTCAGAACTGATGGGACATCACGCACCTTATTTTGCAGGATGGTTAATTCTGCCACCTTTCCAACATCCACGCACAAATTATGCAAAAAATCTGACCGGCAAGATGGTACAAATCATTGCCGCTTTGAATCGGAATTACCTGAACGTGCTTCATGATTATGTACAGCAATTGGCAATAGATATGAAATTCCCCCAATTAACGGGATGTGGTTGCAGGGGATTTTCAAACAGGAAAGTTGTAGCATGTCATTATTATTGCCAGCCGCGACTGGCACATATACGCCTGGTGAATTACCCGTGGATAAAAAAACTATTGAATACCTGAATGCGCACTTTCTTTCAAAAGCCCATGGTGTTCGGGGTTATGTCATCGCCTTCCTGTTAATGGCGATAGCACTTGCCTTGCGGCTGGCGATAGCGCCCGTTGAGGCAGGTTTTCAGTACATTACTTTCTTCCCGGCCGTCGCACTTTCTGCCATTATCGCCGGATTCTGGCCGGGAATTTTCGCTTCAACCATAGGGCTGCTGCTTGCCACTTTCATTCTTACCTTTCCGTACTATTCCTTTTCCATCAGGCCCATACAAAACAGCCTCTGGTCAAATGCCGTGTTCCTGGCAGATTGCCTCATTGTTTGTTTTTCCATTGAGGCCATGCATCGCTACCGCCTCTGGTACGCCCAAGAACTCAAGGAATCGAAACTTGCCAGGGAACAGGCCGAGACGGCCAGCCGTGCTGCGGGCGAATTCCTCGCCAACATGAGTCACGAAATCCGCACACCGATGAACAGCATCCTCGGCATGACGCAACTGGCACTCGATTCTGCGGCCAGCCCCAAACAGCGCAACTATCTCGAAAAAATCCAGATCTCCGGTGATCACCTGCTGGGTATCATCGATGATATTCTCGATTTCTCCCGGATAGCGGCTGAAAAACTCAAGATTGAAGCGTCCGATCTCAACATCGAGGTAGTTAAAAATAAACTTGCCGGTATACTCACTCAAAAAGCTGTTGAAAAAGGCCTCAAACTCGGCTTCGACTTCGATCCCGCCATTCCACACCACCTATGCGGCGACCCTCTGCGCCTGAGCCAGATACTGCTTAATTACATCAACAACGCCATCAAGTTCACCGAGCGGGGCGAAATCATCGTCCGCGCCAAGAAAGTTGAAGAAGGTAAAGACTATTTGCTGCTGCGCTTCGAGGTGCAGGACACCGGCATCGGCGTCAGCGCTGAAGACCTGGCCAGGCTGTTCCAGCCATTCCAGCAGGCCGACAGTTCCAACACCCGGAAATACGGCGGCTCCGGCCTCGGATTGGCCATCAGCAAACGGTTGGCCGGGCTGATGGGTGGAGAGGTGGGAGTGGAAAGCGGAGCGGGCAAAGGAAGCACCTTCTGGTTCACGGCCCGGTTGGGCAAGGGCAAGGGCGGGCTGCCAGTGATTGCAAGTGCAGCGGATGCGGCGGTAACGCTCAAGGATGCATGCATCCTGCTGGTCGAGGATGACCTGTTCAACCAGCAGGTAGCGGAGGAATTCTTGAGACGTGCCGGAGCAATCGTGTATTCTGCCAAGAATGGAAAAGAGGCGCTCGACCTGTTGCGCCAGGAGCATTTTGACTGTGTGTTGATGGACATCCAGATGCCGGTGATGGGCGGCCTCGAGGCTATTGGGTTGATCCGCAGTGATCCGGCGTTGAAAGGTATACGGGTGATTGCCATGACGGCCAACGCATCAAACCGGGACCGCGAGCATTTCCTCTCTGCCGGCATGGATGACTTCATCAGCAAACCATTCAAGCCCAACACGCTTTACACCACACTCGCCAAATGGCTGCCAATGCGGCCACCCCAGACAACCTGCACTCTTACGCCTGCCACACATGATGCCGGAACAACACTGGCAGGCGCTTCGAATATTGTTGATTTTGGGAGCGTGGCCGAATTTGTTGGCAACGACCCCGATAAAATGCGCGAGTTTGTATCCAGGTTTATCGCGTCGGCGCTGGAAGATATAGCCAAAATCGAAACGGCGCTGGAACGCAAAAACATGGCAGAAGCCAGCGCATTGGCACACCGCATGTTGACGCCAGCCTTGATGGTCGGCGCGATGGAGTTTGCCGATCTGTGCCGTATGCTGGAGCAGTGCAAGGATGGGGGAGACATGAAACAGGCGCGAGGAACCGCAAGCCGGTTAAGTCTGCTGCTGGAGCACATCGAGGGGCAAGTCAAGGAAAGACTGGTGTAAAAAGGCCGCCAAAAACTCATAAACCCAAATAATCCATTAGGCTGTAGGAGCTCGATTTATCGAGCGATTCATCGAGAGCCATCGCGCAACCCCCACAGGGGGCAAGAACCTCTTCGAGGTAAATTGCGCTCCTACAAGAGGTTTGGTTCTAATGGACAATCCGGGATAAATAATGAATGGGCATGATAGTGCCAGGGTGACTGGCCAGCGCTAATGAATGTGTGGCTTGAGCGTCTCCTTTCAGGAAACCGCAGGGCGTGCAGCATCACCAGGCTCCGGACAAGGGACAGCACTGCCGTTTTAGATTCCTTCCGCTCAATGCTACAATTCGCGCCTTTCACAACAACACCTAGGCATCGCACAATGAGTTTGAATAAAGTCCCATCCGGAAAAGACCTACCCAACGATTTTAACGTCATCATCGAAATTCCCATGCACGGAGAGCCGGTAAAATACGAAGTGGACAAGGAATCCGGCGCAATTTTCGTTGACCGCTTCATGAACACCGCGATGCACTATCCGTGCAACTACGGCTACATTCCGCACACACTTTCCGACGATGGCGACCCAGTGGATGTGCTGGTCATCACCCCTGTGCCCCTGAACACCGGCGTCGTCGTGCGCTGCCGCCCGCTTGCGGTACTCAAGATGGAAGATGAAGGGGGTATGGATGCCAAGGTGCTGGCCGTGCCGGTTGACAAGCTTTCCACCCTGTACCGTGGCTTTTCAAGCCACAAGGAACTGCCGGAAATCACGCTCAAGCAGATCACCCATTTCTTCGAGCACTACAAGGATCTCGAGCCCAACAAATGGGTCAGGATTCAGGGGTGGTTCGGCATAGAAGAAGCCAGGGCAGAAATCATGAATGGGGTCGCCAACTATCAGAACGCCCCGGTAAAACCCGTATTCTAATTAATGGAGAAGCCATGACAGCACATATCATCGACGGCAAGGCTATCGCTCAGGAAGTACGCGCCGAATGGAAGGTGCGCGCCGATGCATTGAAGGCGCGCGGCATCATGCCGGGGCTGGCGGTCATCATCGTCGGCGAGGATGCGGCCTCCAAAATTTATGTCGGCAACAAGGTGAAGGCCTGCGCCGAACTGGGCATCCATTCCGAACACATCGCCCTGTCCGCCGACACCCACGAGGCCACGCTGCTGGCCAAGATCGCCGAGCTCAATGCCGACCCGGCCATTCACGGCATTCTGGTGCAATTGCCCGTGCCCAAGCACATCGACAGCAACAAGGTACTGGAGGCCATCAGCCCGGGCAAGGACGTGGATGGCTTCCACCCGCAAAATGTCGGCGCACTGGTCACCGGCAGCACGCTGTTCCCTCCCTGCACACCCTATGGCGCGATGAAACTGCTGGAAAAAACCGGGATCGAAATCGAAGGCAAACATGCCGTGGTGGTCGGGCGCAGCAATATCGTGGGCAAACCGATGGCGCTGATGCTGCTGCACAAGAATGCCACCGTCACCATCTGCACCTCCAGGACCCGCGACCTCGCGCGCCACACGCGCGATGCCGACATCCTGGTGGTCGCCACCGGCAAGCCGCAGATGATTACCGGCGACATGATCAAGCCCGGCGCGGCGGTGATTGATGTCGGCATCAACCGCCTGCCCAGCGGCAAGCTGGTGGGCGACGTGGATTTCGACAGCGCGAAGGAAGTGGCGGGCTGGATCACCCCTGTTCCCGGCGGCGTCGGCCCGATGACCATCACCATGCTGGTGGCAAATACGGTGCAGGCTGCGGAGCGGGGCGCGAAATAATCAAACAAAACTTTTAAGGAAACTCCATGACCACCATCACCACCCCATCCGGCCTGCAATACGAAGAAATCACCATCGGAACCGGCGCCGCCGCCCAGGCCGGACACACCGTCACCGTCCACTATTCCGGCTGTCTCACCGACGGCAGCGAATTCGATTCCAGCAGATACGGTGACCAGCCATTCGTATTTGACCTCGGCGCGGGTGAAGTAATAAGGGGTTGGGACGAAGGCATACAGGGCATGCAAGTGGGCGGTATGCGCAAACTCACCATTCCTGCGGCACTCGGCTATGGCGAACACGGTGCAGGCAACGCCATTCCACCGGGTGCGACACTGATATTTGAAGTGGAGCTGCTGGGAGTTTATCCCTCATAGGCCTTGCCCTGCCCACCAACCCCGAATGCATTTCAACAATGCGGGGTTGGCCTCCCGCTCCTCACAACGGGGATATGAACACGCTCTCGCGCAGCCTTTTCAATTGATCGCGCAATTCGGCGGCACGCTCGAATTCCAGGTTTTTCGCGGCTTGCAGCATTTCCTTTTCCAGCCGCCTGATCTCCTTCGCCACCTCTTTCTCGCTCATCGCCAGATATTTTTCCTGGGTCTGCGCCGCCTTGAGTTGTTTGCGCGCGGCATCCGGTTCATAGGTGCCATCGATGATATCCTTGATGCGCTTCTGTACGCCTTGCGGCGTGATGCCGTGCGCCTCGTTGTACGCCTGCTGCTTGTGCCGGCGACGGTCGGTTTCATCCAGCGCGCGGCGCATCGAGTCGGTGATCTTGTCGCCATACAAAATCGCCGTGCCGTTGATGTGGCGCGCGGCGCGGCCTATGGTCTGGATCAGCGAGCGCTCGGAGCGCAGGAAGCCTTCCTTGTCCGCGTCGAGTATCGCCACCAGCGACACCTCGGGAATATCCAGCCCCTCGCGCAGCAGGTTGATGCCCACCAGCACGTCGAACATGCCCAAACGCAAGTCGCGGATGATCTCCACGCGCTCCACGGTTTCGATGTCGGAATGCAGGTAGCGCACCTTGATGCCGTGCTCGGAAAAATAATCGGTGAGGTCTTCCGCCATGCGCTTGGTCAGGGTGGTGACCAGCACCCGTTCGCCGGCATTCACACGCTTGCTCACTTCTGACATCAGGTCGTCCACCTGGTGCGTGGCGGGGCGCACCTCGATCTGCGGATCAACCAGCCCGGTCGGGCGCACCACCTGCTCCACCACCTGCCCGGTATGTTCCGCCTCGTAAACGGAAGGCGTGGCGGAAATGAACACCGTCTGGCGCATCACCTGCTCGAATTCGTCGAAGCGTAGCGGACGGTTATCCAGTGCGGACGGCAGACGGAAACCGTAGTTGACCAAATTTTCCTTGCGCGCGCGGTCGCCCTTGTACATGCCGCCGATCTGCGGGATGGTGACATGGCTCTCGTCGATGAACATCAGCGCATCCGGCGGCAGGTAGTCGATCAGCGTGGGCGGCGGCTCGCCCGGATTGCGCCCGGACAGGTGGCGCGAATAATT
>JAQTOM010000116.1 GCA_028713345.1 Gallionellaceae bacterium
GCATGATGGGTGCGGGAAAGTATTACTTCGAGACAGCAGAGCGCGAGGATTTATTTTTTTCTGCCATGCGCTTTCGCCCAGGCTTTTCGCAGGCAATTATTTCTTTTCGCTTTCGATGGTGATCAACGTGATTTCGGGCGGGGTAAACAGGCGTATCGGCGGCCCCCAAGTGCCGGCCCCCCGGTTGACGTACAGCAGGCGCCCATCGGCCAGTCTGGTGAGGCCGGTATGCACGCCATAGACCAGCCGCGTTAAATAGACGAACGGAAATATCTGGCCGCCATGGATGTGCCCGGAGAGTTGCAGGTCAAACGGGGTGTCGCTATCAACCACGGGCTGGTGTTTCAGCAGGACGATGAAGTTATTTGCGATGGCTGAGGCGAGCTTTTTCCTGGTATCCGGCCTGAGCGCCTGATCCGGCGTATGCGCGCCGGGATCATCGACTCCCGCCAGCATGATTCCGCCTGCGGTAACCGATTCCCCGCGCAATACGACAAAGCCCGCATTGCGCAAAAAGCGCAGGGAGCTATCCAGCCCCGCATGGTGTTCGTGATTGCCGACGACGGCGTAAGCCCCCAGTGGCGGCGCGCAGGCCTGGAAGCGCCGGACAAGCCCCTCAAGGTTGTCTCCCTGGCCATCGACAATGTCTCCGGTCGCCACGACGATGTCGGGTTTGATCTCGCGCAGTCTGGCAATGACGCGCTCGAGAAACGCATCCCCCATCATGATGCCGAGGTGCAGGTCGGATATCTGCGCGAGGGTGACGCGTCCTGAAGCGAGCTTGGGTGTGGTGACTTTTATTTCTTCGACATGTATCTGCCGCGCCTCGATCAATCCATAGCCCAGTGCGGCGAGCGCGAGCAGGCCTGCTGCCCGGAGCTTCTTCACTTCGCTCAGGGAGCACTTGATATGCAGGAGCGATGCGAGTGCATGGACGAGGTCGAATACCACGATGATGCAAAAAAACAGGAACAGGAATCCCATCCAGGTATAGCCCGCCCAGGCGCCGACGAGGGCTGCGCCGTGCCAGCCTTGCCCTTCCATGTAGTGGATGATGATCGGGGAGAAGGTCAGCACTACTCCCGCCAGCACCAGCGCTAATCTGGGCGAATGCGGAAATACCCTCCACACCTTGCCGAATGCGTAGAGATGCATGGAGCCGTAAACCAGCAAGGCCACGCTTATGAAGGACAGCATTTATGCTCCTTGGGTCGGTGTATTGTGAGCAACAGGGAATAAACGGGCTTGGCCCGGCCTTCTGTGTTCTGCCGCTTGGTGTTCAGTATACAGCCCCGCACCTCTTCAATTCCTCACGCCAATCACTGGCCCCCAGCCGCGCACCGTAAGACAGGGCGGGCGGTTGGCATGTGTATTCCCGCAATTAAGCGGCAATAACCACTTTATGCCCTATACTACTTCAAGAGCGGAATGCATTAGCGCGGTGCGTTGTGATAATTGTAAGGTTATAATCCGCCCGGTCTTAATTCTAAAAAAGGGACAACATGGGATTTCTGGCGAACAAACGTATCCTGATCACCGGCATGCTCAGCAACCGCTCCATCGCTTACGGCACCGCCCAAGCCATGCGGCGCGAGGGTGCGGAACTGGCCTTCACTTATCAGGGCGAACGCATACGCGACCGGGTGAGCGAGCTGGCGCGGGTATTCGACAGCGAACTGGTATTCCCCTGCGATGTGGCCAGCGATGCGGAAATCGAGCAGTTATTCGCCGATCTCGGCAAGCACTGGGACAAGTTTGACGGCATCGTGCATTCCATCGCCTTTGCGCCGCGCGAGGCGCTGGCGGGCGATTTTCTCGAAGGATTCAGCCGCGAGGCATTCCGCGTCGCGCACGACATCAGCGCCTACAGCTTTCCGGCATTGGCCAAGGCCGCGCTGCCGATGCTGGAGGGTCGCAACGCCGCGCTGCTGACCATGACCTATCTCGGCGCGGTACGCACCGTGCCGCATTACAACGTGATGGGCCTGGCCAAGGCGAGCCTGGAATCCAGCGTGCGTTATCTGGCGATGAGTCTCGGCGGCCGTGGCATCCGGGTGAATGGCATCTCTGCCGGCCCGCTCAAGACGCTGGCCGCCGCAGGCATTGCCGACTTCAACAAGCTGCTGAACCACAACGAGAGGCACGCCCCGCTGAAGCGCAACGTGACCATCGAGGAAGTGGGCAACGCGGCCGCGTTCCTGTGCAGCGACCTGGCCAGCGGCATCACCGGCGAAATCACCTACGTGGATGGCGGCACCAACACCACCGCATTGGGCACCACCGAGCCGTAGCCACGGCCCATCGCCAACAAAAAGGCCATCCCGAGGGGTGGCCTTTTGCTTGTATGCCAGATGCATCTGCGGGATGCAGCGGCGCAACTCACTTTCCCGGCTTGGAATTACCCGTATAAACCCCGGCCTGATGCGCCTGCTCATCGGCAAAATAGCTGCTGCGCACCATCGGCCCGCAGGCGGCATGTGAGAACCCCATCTCCCGCGCGGCCTGCTCGAACATCCTGAAGATGTCCGGGTGGGCATAGCGCAGCACCGGCAGGTGGCCGTCCGAGGGCTGCAGGTATTGTCCCAGCGTGAGCATCTCCACATCGTGCGCGCGCAGGTCGCGCATCACTTGCAGCACTTCCTCATCGGTCTCGCCCAGCCCCAGCATCAGGCCGGACTTGGTCATCACCTGCGGAAAGCGCGCCTTGAATTGCTTGAGCAGCTTGAGCGAATGGGCGTAGTCCGCGCCGGGGCGAACCTGCGGGTACAGGCGCGGCACGGTTTCCAGATTGTGGTTGAGCACATCGGGCAGGCTGCCGGAAAGCGCTTGCAGAGCGGGTTCCATGCGGCCCCGGAAATCCGGCACCAGTATTTCCACCCTGGTATGCGGCGAGCTGGCGCGGATGGCGGCAACGCAATCGGCAAAATGCTGCGCGCCGCCGTCGCGCAGGTCGTCGCGATCCACGCTGGTGATGACCGCGTATCTCAGCTTGAGCAACGCGATGGATTGCGCCAGCCGCGCGGGTTCGCTGGCATCCGGCGGCAGCGGCTTGCCGTGCGCCACATCACAGAACGGGCAGCGCCGCGTGCAGATGTCGCCGAGGATCATGAAAGTGGCCGTGCCCTTGCCGAAGCATTCGCCGATGTTGGGGCAGGAAGCCTCCTCGCATACCGTATGCAAATCGTGCTCGCGCAACAGCCGCTTCACCTCGTGATACCCCTGCCCGCTGCCGGACTTGATGCGTATCCACTCCGGCTTGCGCAGGCGCTGCTGCAACGGCACGATCTTGATCGGGTTGCGCGCAGTTTTTTCTTTTCCGGTTTGCCTCGGGGCAGCGCCGGTTTGTTTGTGTTCACTGTTGCTCATG
>JAQTOM010000117.1 GCA_028713345.1 Gallionellaceae bacterium
CTGCTGAAAAAGCTGCAACCTGCGTGCATTGATCTTTCCTTCTTCCGCAGCCTTGCGCAGTGCACAGCCAGGCTCGTGCGTGTGGTGGCAGTTGTTGAAGCGGCACTGGCCGCGATAGGCCGCGAACTCCGCGAAGCCTTCCTCGATACCGCCGAAAGTCAGGTGGTGCAAGCCGAATGCCTGCACGCCGGGGCAATCAATCAGATGGCTGTCTGCATTCAGGTGGTACAGGCGCGCGTGGGTGGTGGTGTGTTTGCCTGAATCCAGCGCGGTGGAAATTTCCCGGGTGGCCACCTGTGCGTCCGGCAGCAAGGCGTTGATGAGGGTGGACTTGCCCATGCCGGATTGCCCCACCAGCACGCTGGTGCGGCCTTGCAGCCAGGGCAGCAGCGGCGCGGCACTCTCTTTTGCGGACAGTTCCAGCACGCTATAACCGATGGCGCGATAGGGTTCAAGTTGCGCGCGCGCGGCTCCGGCTTGCTCGGCGAGGTCGCACTTGTTCAGCACGATGAGCGTATCCAGTTGCTGGTCGTGCGCGGCAACCAGGCAGCGCGCCAGCAGTTCGTCGTCGAACGAAGGTTCGGCAGCCACCACCACGATGAGTTGTGTGACGTTGGCGGCGATGAGTTTTTCTCGGTGCGCGACGGAGCGGTAGAGCAGGGTCTTGCGCGGCAGGATGTTTTCGATTACTCCTTGCGCATCACCCGTGCGCTGAATCCCGACAATATCACCGCATGCCACTTCGCTCTTCTTGCCGCGCGTCAGGCACGGCAGCAATTCGCCACCGGGCAGTTCAACCAGGTATTGGCGGCTGAAGGCGGCTACTACCTGGCCTTGAATCGTATTCAAATCTTGAACAGGGCGTCCACCTTGGCGGCGCAGATGAAGTCGTTTTCCGACAGGCCATTTATGGCGTGGGTGGAGTATTCCACGTGGCACTTGTTGTAGCTCACGGCCATGTCGGGATGATGGTCTTCGCGGTGCGACAGCCACGCCACCGCGTTCACGAAGGCCATGGTCTGGTAGTAGTTCTTGAACTCATAGGCCTTGCCGATGAGGCGGTCGTACTGCACCCAGCCGTCGAGCTGTTTCATCAACTGGTTGATTTCATCCTGCGACAGCGGCGGTGTGCCGCCTTCGCATGGCTTGCACTGCTTGCTGGTCAGGTCGCAAACATCACTCATGACATCCTCACTTGAACTTGTAGTACTGGTTGAGATACGCGCCGAGGTTCTGCTCGTCCTGCGGGGTCAGCGCTATGCCCGCAGCTTCGCCGCAGACACGCAAGCGCTCGACCAATTGCTGCGGGTTATGCACGATGCGGTTGGGGCGTGTGAAAATGGCGCTGCCATTGCCGCCCACCTTGTCGATGTGGCAGCTGTTGCATTTGTTGTCGTCGAACAGTTTCTTGCCGGCTTGTGCGTTGCCGTTCGGAAAAGGCGCGGCAAGGACGGCTCCGGCTGCAAGGGACAGGATGAGGGCTACGATAGATTTCATGGCTTTCTCCTTATAGGGTTTGCAGTTTTTTGATGCGCGCCAGCGCGGGCGGGTGCGAATCGTAGAACGTAGAATACACCGCGTCTGGCGTCAGTGTCGCGGCATTGTCCTGGTACATCTTTACCAGTGCGCTGGCGAGGTCGCGCGCAGCGGTTTGCTGTGCGGCGTAGGCATCGGCCTCGAACTCGTGCTTGCGCGAAAAGAAGCTCATCAGCGGTTGCAGCGGGAAACTGAATACCGGCAGCACCATGAAGAACAGCAACAGCGCCAGCGCGGTGGACTGGGTGGTGACGCCGAGTCCGGCATAGAACCAACTCGCCTGCATCAGTTGCGCCAGCAGCCACAGGAAGGCCAGGCTCATGGCGAAGATGAATACGATGCGTTTCATTACATGGCGATGCTTGAAATGCCCAAGCTCGTGCGCCAGCACCGCCTCGATCTCTTCCGGAGCCAGGCGGGACAACAGCGTGTCGAAGAATACGATGCGCCTGGTCTTGCCGAAGCCGGTGAAGTAGGCGTTGCCGTGCGAGCTGCGCCTGGAGCCATCCATCACGAACAACCCCTTGGTGGTGAAGCCGCATTTTTTCAGCAAGTTCTCAATTCGCGCCTTCAGGTTTTCGTCCTCCAGCGGCAGGAATTTATTGAACAGCGGTGCGATGAACGCGGGGTAGATGAACAGCAGCAGCAGGTTGAACGTCACCCACACGCCCCACACGTACAGCCACCAGTTTCCACCCATGCGCTCCATCAGCCACAACACGCCGTACAGCAGCGGCAATCCAAGCACGGCGCCGAGCAGCAACCCTTTCACTGTGTCAACCAGATACAGCGTCAGCGTCATCTTGTTGAAGCCGAAGCGCGCCTCGATGACGAAGGTGCGGTACAGGCCGAATGGCGCTTCCAGCAAGCCGGAGAGCAGCAGCACCGACACGATGGCAGCCATGCCTTGTGCGATGGGGCTGGTGAAGGTGTCCTGCCAGAAACCGGCGAGCCGCTGTATCCCGCCGCCGAGGGTGAAGCCGAGCAGCAGTGCCGCCTCGAACAGCGTCGCCAGCATGGCAAGGCGCGTCTTGGCGCTGGTGTAGTCCGCCGCTTTCTGGTGTGCGGCCAGGTCTATCCGTTCGCGGAAGGCCTGCGGCACTTCGGCGCGGTGCGCCGCGATGTGCGCGAGATGACGCCGTGCCAGCCATAATCTGGCGAGTGTGGTCAAAATTAATGCACTGGTAAATATGGCAGAAAATTGAAAGGCAGTCATCGAATTCCAATAAAACAAGGTGGTGGCATCGCCATGCGCTTGTATGACACAATGTGCGCCTGACAGTTCTGATGGCGATGATGATTATGGCACAAAACAAGGATAACCTCGTGTGGTTGGATCTGGAGATGACCGGCCTGATTCCGGATACCGACCATATTATCGAGTTGGCAATGGTCGTTACCGACAGCCACCTGAACATCATTGCCGAAGCGCCGGTGCTGGTGGTGCATCAGCCGGACAGCGTGCTGGACGGCATGGATAAATGGAACCAGTCTACCCATGGCAAATCCGGCCTGATCGGAAAGGTTAAGGCATCCACCCTGGATGAGGCGGGTGCGGAAGAACAGATGCTGGCCTTCCTCAGGAAGTATGTGCCGAAACATGTGTCGCCGATGTGCGGCAATTCCATATGCCAGGACCGCCGTTTTCTGGCGCGCTGGATGCCGCAACTGGAAGCCTATTTCCACTACCGCAATCTCGATGTGAGCACGCTCAAGGAGCTGGCCAGGCGCTGGAAACCGGATATGGCGAAGGGGGTGAAAAAACACGGCAAGCACGAGGCCTTGGCCGACATCCACGAATCCATCGAAGAGCTGAAGCATTACCGCGA
>JAQTOM010000046.1:0-1791 GCA_028713345.1 Gallionellaceae bacterium
AAATTCGACAGTTCGCGCGACCGCAACAAACCGTTTACTTTTCCGCTCGGCGGCGGGCGCGTGATCGAAGGCTGGGATCTGGGTGTGGAAGGCATGAAGATGGGCGGGCAGCGCACGCTGATTATCCCGGCGCACCTCGGCTATGGCGAGCAGGGCGCGGGCGGCGATATTCCGCCGAATGCGACGCTGGTGTTCGATGTGGAACTGCTGGGCATACGCGGCTGATCAAAGGTTGAAGTATGCGTAAGGTTGGGCTGAGCGTAACGAAGCCCAAACTACGAAAACCACAAGAATCACTTGAACCAAAATGGAGGACATGAAATGAACCGAACCATCCTGTTACTGCTGGCATCGCTGCTTTCCGCCAGCATTTTTTCAACTACGGCTTGCGCCGCGCAAGCCACACCACCCATGGAGAAAAGCAAAATGACTGAACTGATCAAAACCGACATCAAACAAGGCGAGGGCGCGCTGGCAACCGCAGGGCACGACGTGTCCGTGCATTACACCGGCTGGCTATATGACGAAGGCGCAGCCGACCACAAGGGCAGGAAATTCGACAGCTCGCGCGACCGTGGCACGCCGTTCGAATTTCCGCTCGGCGCGGGGCACGTCATCAAGGGCTGGGACCAGGGCGTGGTCGGCATGCAGGTCGGCGGACAGCGCACGCTGGTCATTCCGGCGGCGCTGGGCTATGGCGCGCGCGGGGCTGGCGGGGTGATTCCGCCGAACGCGACGCTGGTGTTCGATGTGGAATTGCTGGGCGTGCACTAGCCGAAGTTTAAAGATGCCGAACGTTTCTACCCTCTCCCCACACCTCTGGGTGAAACAACTAGCCATTCGACTAGGCTGCAAACAACAGCAGCCAAGCCGCTGGTTATCCCTGCAAGGGAGAGGGGGCTAATCATGGGAATGATTTCTCAGCCGTTGCTGGTTACGGCCTTGTTGCTGATTTGTTCCAACCTGTTCATGACCTTCGCCTGGTATGGGCACTTGAAGAACCTGGCGGCTTCGCCGTGGTATATCGCGGCGCTAATCAGTTGGGGCATCGCGCTGTTCGAGTATCTGCTGCAAGTGCCGGCCAACCGCATCGGCTACACCGCATTCAATCTCGGGCAACTGAAGATTTTGCAGGAGGTCATCACGCTGTCGGTGTTTGTCCCTTTCGCCGTGCTGTACATGGGCCAGCCGCTGAAGCTGGATTACCTGTATGCGGCAGTATGCCTGATGGGCGCGGTGTATTTTATTTTTCGGGCATAGAACCTTTCCCTCTCCCGCCCTGCCGGGCCCCCTCTCCCGCTAGCGGGAGAGGGGATGGGGAGAGGATGTTATAGAAGCGGAGCAATAAATGCACATCCACATCCTCGGCATCTGCGGCACTTTCATGGGCGGCATCGCGGTGCTGGCCAGGCAGGCGGGCTATCGCGTCACCGGTTGCGATGCCAACGTGTATCCGCCGATGAGCACGCAACTCGAAGCGCAGGGCATCGAACTGATCGAAGGCTTCGGTACGGAACAACTGGAACTCAAGCCGGACATCTTCGTCATCGGCAACGTGGTGTCGCGCGGCAATCCGCTGATGGAAGAAATTCTCAACCGCAACCTGCCCTACATTTCCGGGCCGCAGTGGCTGGCGCAAAATCTGTTGCAGGACAAATGGGTGCTGGCAGTGGCGGGCACGCACGGCAAGACCACCACCGCTGCCATGCTGGCGTGGATACTGGAACATGCGGGATTGAATCCCGGCTTCCTGGTCGGCGGCGTACCGCAGAATTTCGGCGTCTCGGCGCG
>JAQTOM010000046.1:1891-13888 GCA_028713345.1 Gallionellaceae bacterium
CTTCGTCATCGAGGCCGACGAGTACGACACCGCCTTCTTCGACAAGCGTTCCAAGTTCGTGCACTACCGCCCGCGCACCGCCATCCTCAACAATCTGGAGTTCGACCACGCCGACATCTTCCCCGATCTTGCCGCCATCGAGACGCAGTTCCATCATCTGGTGCGCACCGTACCGGGCAACGGGCTCATTGTCAGCAATGGCCGCGAAGCCGCACTGGAACGCGTGCTCAAGCGCGGTTGCTGGACGCCGGTGGAGCTGTTCGGCTTGCACCTGGGCTGGAATATTGATGCGGACAACACCGTGTTTCTGGATGGTGCAGTACAGGGCTCGCTGCAATGGGAGCTGTTGGGCGAACACAACCGCATGAATGCGCTGGCCGCACTGGCCGCCGCACACCATGCCGGAGTGCCGGTGGCGCAAGGTCTGGCGGCGCTCGCCGAATTCAGGAATGTGAAGCGGCGCATGGAAGTGCGCGGTGTGGTGAAAGGCATCACCGTGTATGACGACTTCGCGCATCACCCCACCGCCATCGACACCACTATCGCCGGACTGCGCCGCAAGGTCGGGGATGCACGCATTCTGGCCGCGCTGGAGCCGCGCTCCAACACCATGAAACTCGGCGTGATGAAAGCCGCCCTGCCCGGCAGCTTGCAAGGCGCCGATCAGGTGTTCTGCTATGGCGCGAATCTGGGCTGGGATGCGCACGCAGCGCTCGCCCCGCTAGGCAGCAAGGCCATGGTGCAGGATGACTTGAACGAGTTGATCGAGGCCATTGCCGTAGCAGCAAAATCCGGCGACCATGTGCTGATCATGAGCAACGGCGGGTTTGGCGGGATACACGAGAAGCTGCTGCAGCGGCTGGCAAAGTAACGCGGCCTCTAGCGTAATTCAGTCTTCCTCCACCGCAAAGATGCGGCGGTGTTCGCGGATGGCGTAGCGGTCGGTCATGCCCGCGATGTAGTCGGCCACGGCGCGTGGGCGCTCATCCCGCGTCTGCCTCTGGTACTGGGGCGGAAGCAAACGGCAGTCGTCCATAAACACATGGAACAGGTCGCCGATGATGCGGTGCGCCTTGGTGTTCATGCGCATGACATGATAATGCCGGTACAGTTGGGTGTGCAGGAATGCCTTCAGCTCGCGGCTTTGCTCGCGCACCTCGGCGCTGAACGCAGCCAATGGCGGCGCAGACCGCACACCGGCAAGATTCTGTATGCCCTGCGCGCGTATATTCTGCTCCGTCTGCTGTATCAGGTCGGTGACCAGCGTGTTGATCATGCGCCGTATCGTTTCGTTTATCAGGCGGCGCTCGCCAAGGTTGGGGTAAGTCTGGCGCACTGCGTCGAGATGTCTGGAAAACAGACGCAATGAAGCAATCTGTTCCAGCGTAATCAGCCCGGAGCGCAAACCATCATCCACATCATGATTGTTGTAGGCGATTTCGTCGGCGAGGTTGGCGATCTGCGCCTCCAGCGACGGGCGCTGCCTGGTGATAAAACGCTCGCCCACCGCACCCAATCCGGCGGCACTCTCCGGCGCGCAATGTTTGAGTATGCCCTCGCGCGTTTCAAAGCACAGATTCAATCCGTCGAAGGCGGCATAGCGCTCTTCCAGCATATCCACCACGCGCAGCGATTGCAGGTTATGCTCGAAACCGCCATGGTCCTTCATGCAGGCATTGAGCGCGTCCTGACCGGCATGGCCGAAGGGCGTGTGGCCGAGGTCGTGCGCCAGCGCTATGGCCTCCACCAGGTCTTCGTTGAGCTTCAGATGCCGCGCGATGGAACGGGCGATCTGCGCCACTTCCATGCTGTGCGTGAGCCGGGTGCGGAACAGGTCGCCCTCGTGATTGACGAATACCTGGGTCTTGTATTCCAGGCGGCGAAACGCGGTGGAGTGGATGATGCGGTCACGGTCGCGCTGGAATTCGCTGCGCCCAAACGGCGCTTCCTCGCGCACCGCCCTGCCGCGCGTGTTGTGTTCGCCTACGGCATAGGGCGCAAGCTCAGCCATTTCCGCTGCCCCCACCAATGGGACGCCGGTGTGTGCCCGGCAGCTTCGCTGCCACCCTCTCGCAGCACGCTACCAGTGTTTGCCGCAGCAGCTCTTCCGGCACATCACCGCTCACCACCGCATGGCCGATGGCCTTCAGCAGCACGAAGCGCATCCTGCCGCCGAGCACTTTTTTGTCCAGCCCCATCAGTTGCAGGTATTTCTCCGCACCCAAATCCGGCCCGGCAACTGGCAGCCCGGCGCGCTCGAACAAATGCCGCGTGCGCGCAACGTCCGGTGCGCTGATCCAGCCCAGACGCTGTGATAAATCGGCAGCCATGATGGTGCCCGCCGCCACGCCTTCGCCATGCAGCCATACGCCATAGCCCATGCCGGCCTCGATGGCGTGGCCGAAGGTGTGGCCGAGGTTGAGCAGGGCGCGTTCGCCGCTCTCGCGCTCGTCTGCGCCGACCACTTCGGCCTTGTTCCGGCAACTGCGCGCGATGGCGTATTGCAGCGCTTGTGCATCGCGCGCCAGCAGCTTCTCCAGGTTCTGTTCCAGCCATTCGAAAAACGGCAGGTCGCGGATCAGGCCGTACTTGATGACTTCCGCAATGCCGGCGCGCAACTCCTGATCCGGCAGGGTGTTCAGCGTGGCGATGTCGGCCAGCACGGCCTGCGGCTGGTAGAACGCGCCGATCATGTTCTTGCCCAACGGGTGGTTGATGCCGGTCTTGCCGCCGACCGATGAATCCACCTGCGCCAGCAGCGTGGTGGGGATCTGGATGAAGGGCACGCCGCGCAGATAGGTCGCTGCCGCATAGCCGGTCATGTCGCCGATCACCCCGCCGCCCAAGGCGATCAGTGGCGTGTTGCGCTCGCAACGGCTGGACAGCAGTGCGTCGTAGATCAGTCCCAGCGTTTGTGCATTCTTGTATGCCTCGCCATCCGGCAGGATGACAGGCAGGACGTCTACACCATTATTCTGCAGCATGGCGCTTAATGCTTCCAGGTAAAGCGGAGCCACGGTCGTGTTGGTTACTATTGCCGCCCGCTGGTGTGGCAAATGCGGCAGCAGCAAGTTCGCCTGTCCAAGCAGGCCGTTGCCAATATGGATAGGGTAGCTGCGTTCTGCCAGCCCGACAGTCAATGTTTGCATGGTTTTGATTGCATCAAGTGTTGCGTTTGGCTTCTGAAAATCGGTTCAATTCCTGCTGTAGTTGCAGCACCAGGCTGTGCACGCTTTGTTTTCCGGTAGGCATTATCAGATCGGCAACCCGGGTGTAAAGCGGGTCGCGCTGCTCATATAAGTCGTTCAATCTGGCGCGCGGATCATCGGTCTGCAATAGCGGACGATTGCGATCATGGCGTGTGCGCTGCCAGAGGTCGTGCACTGTGCTTTTCAAATATACGACTATGCCATTACCACACAGTGCATCACGGTTCTGTTCGCTCAACACCACGCCCCCCCCTGTTGCCAGGACAATGTTGTCGAGCTTCATCAACTCTTGAATGATATTTGCTTCGCGCTGGCGGAAACCAGCCTCACCCTCAACATCGAAAATATGCGGAATGGTCACGCCGGTACGCTGCTGAATCTCTTCGTCGCTGTCGATAAAAGTCTTGCCCAGCAACTGGGCAAGCAATTTCCCTGCGGTAGTTTTCCCCGCCCCCATCATGCCTATCAGGAAGATGTTGCCGGACGGGCGTTTTGCCTGTGTGATATTGACGAGTTGCATAATGGGATTGTAGCGAAAATCCTGTTCAACCTGTTATCAGAAAAGCAAAAGCCCGGCTTTTGCCGGGCTTTTGCTTTGACTCGCCAATTGGTTAATGCAGGCTCAGGCTTTCTTTCAGTACCTTGGGGGTAATAAAGATCAGCAATTCAGTCTTGTTGTCAGTCTTGTTTTCATTCTTGAATAGCCATCCGACCAGCGGAATGTCCCCGAGCAAAGGTACTTTTTGCGTGGATTTGGTTTCGGCTTGCTTGTAGACACCACCGATAACCACGGTGCCGCCATTTTCCACCAAGACCTGTGTGTCTACCTTGTTTGTATTGACACTTGGTATCCCGCCATATGAAGTTCCAACCGAATCCTGGCTTACACTGAGTTTCATGTCTACATTGTTGTCAGGCGTGATCTTGGGCGTTACATTGAGGCTCAAGCTTGCATCCTTGAATTGCACCTGTGTGCCCGTACTGCTGACCGTTGAATAGGGTATTTGCACACCCTGCGTGATGGTGGCCGCTGTCGAGTCCGCCGTTACCACACGCGGGCTGGCGATAGACTTGGTTTTACCGTCCAGCTCGGATGCCGTCAACTCCAGGGACAATACCTGAGTCGATGCCGCGTTAAACAACGAGAACAACAACCCTCCAGTTCCCGAAGCTGCACCCGGCAAATTCACATTACCCGAGATAGCAGCCCGCTGCGGAGCCGGTGTCAACACACCTCCTATACCCTGATTAGGCCCGGCATAACCCAGCCTTCCGCCCAGAGTCTGGTTAAAAGTATCGGTGGCTTCCACAAATCGCGCCTCGATCATAACCTGGCGTACCGGCACGTCGATCTGCTTGATCATCTTGCGCACTTCCTCCAAGGCCGACGGCGTGTCTTTAATGAACAAGGTATTGGTGCGCGCATCCACCACCACGCTGCCGCGCTTGGACAGGATGCGCTGCTTATCATTTGACAGTATGGCAACTACCGCATCGCCTTTCTGGTAGCTAAGCTGGTAACTTTCCGTATGCAGGGATTCCATATCGGAAATCTCGTTTTGGGCTGCCAGATTGATTTTCTCCTTTGCTGCCAATTCCTCGCGTGGTGCAATCTGGATCACGTTGCCGCTCTTGCGCATATCCAGACCTTTGCTTTGCAGGATGATGTCCAGCGCCTGATCCCAAGGTACATCTTTTAAACGCAAGGTCAGGTTACCACTAACGGTATCGCTGATAATCATGTTCATCGGTATGTTGTTGCTATTCATGAAATCAGCGATCACGTACAGGGCTTCGCGCACCGCAATACTCTGAAAATTCAGGGTCAATTTCTCTCCCGCATAGCCAACCTGACCGCCCTTCACCAGCTTGTTCGGGTCATCCGCTACCGGCTTGACCTCTATTATGAATTTGCTGTCGGTCTGGTAGGCGGCCTGTTCCCACAGTCCTTTGGGCTCAATGACCATACGCACATTATCGCCCTCCGCAAATGTGTCAATGCCCTCTACCGGTGTACCGAAATCCGTCACATCGAGCTTGCGTTGCAGGTTGCGCGGCAAGCTGGTTTTCATGAAATCCACAATCAGGTTTTTGCCTTGCTGCTTGATGTCTATGCCCACATCGGCATCTGACAGGTCAATCTGAATGCGCCCTTCGCCATTTTTCCCGCGGTGAAAATCAACGTCGCGCAGGCTGTGTTTTTGTGCAGGCTGCCTGGCTTCAGAAAAACGTGAGGTGGCAGTTGCAGCTGCTGTATCGGAAGCTTTGCCTTGCAGGATGATCAGCAAGGCGTTGCCCTCAATCTGGGTGTCATAGGACAGCATCTGGCTCAGGTTGACCACCAGGCGGGTACGGTTACCTGCCTGTACGATATTGGCGCTACGCAGCTCACCTTCACCAAATTCCTGGGAGGATTTGCCCAAGCCATTCGTGGTATTGGGAAAATCGAACGCGATGCGCGGTGGAGTATTGATGACAAACCCAGCAGGCGGACTGGCAAGGGCGCTCTTCATTTCCACCCTGATTACCAGCTTGCCGCCCGTCATGCCTTTGATGCTGAGCGACTGTATGCTGTTTTGTGCGTCAACAACGCCTTGCGCCTGTGCAGTCAGCGCAGCACAGGCCACAAACACTGCGGTGGCAAACCTAATGATGTTATTGACTGTATTATTAAGTTGTCTCATGTTTACTCCTGATCATTCCACTATTTGCAGGCTGCTCATACGTTCTGACCAGTCTCCGTTACTGTCCTGGACTGTCTCCTTGATCTTCACTTCAGTGTCTGTCACCTCAGTGATCTGTCCATAGTTCTGGCCGAGATAGTTACCCGCCTTGACGCGATGCAACTTGCTGTCAGGTGAACGAATGATGGCATGGCCAACCTTGCCCTGATACATGAAGCCGACCATTTTCAAACCGTCCAGCGGGAACTCTTCCAGAGCCTCGCGGTGACGCTCCATGTCCGGCTGGTGAAGGCCGGACCGTGCCTTGCTCGATTCTGGCTTGCGCGGCTTGAATGGATCGGTCAATCCTTGTGCATTGTCATAACTAAATGGCTCATATGGCTTGATTTCCGGTGGCGCATCCACCTTGCCGCGCAGGTTGGCACCGGAGTTTTTGACGAAATCGCGCAAATCCTGGAATTCCTCACCGCCGCACGCAGACAGCAGCATGGAAATTAACAGCAGCAGATACGTTGATCTCTTCATTTTTTCGCTCCAGCCGTTGCAGCCGGTTTGGCCGCTTTCTTCTGTGCGGCGAGTTCTGTCTCATCCAGATAGCGATACGTTTTGGCCATTGTATCCATCGACAACTGGGTGCCTGCGGGAACCACGTTGATATTGTTCAATGTTACGATACGCGGCAATTGTGAAATGTCACTGGCAAACTTGCCAAGGTCGTCATAGTTACCCGTCACCTTCAGGGCAATCGGCTGTTCGGCAAACACCCCCGTTACCACCTCGGCACCAGGCCTGAACAACTCGAATTGCAAACCCCGCCCCAAGCCAGCCTGGTTAATATCGGTCAGCAACGCATCCATCTCGGATTTATTCGGCAGCTGTTTGAGCAGTGCGCCAAATGATTGCTGGGTTTCGGTAAGCTGTTTCTTGATGATATCGAGATTGATAGCTTCCTTCTTCTTGGCGAGGAAGGTAGTTTTCAACTGCTCCTCTTCTTGCTGGATTCTGCTCAACGTCTCCCACTGCCCCTGCCAGTCAAATATTGCCCCGGCAGCCACTACGGCTACAAACATTGACACAAGCCCGAGAAGCTTCACCGGCCAAGGCCAGCTACCCGGATTTTTCGGGTTGATATTTTTTAGGTCTTCCAATAGGCTCATGGGTCACCTAACTTTTCTTGCCGTCTGTCTTGGACGGTGTAACAGGAGTTGCCGGCGCTTGTTTTTTCAAACTGAAATTCAAGGTGAACTCGCTCAAACGCGCTCCGCCGCTTCCCCCTGCCGCATGAATCTCAACAAGCGATGCTGATTCCAGCCATTGAGAATTATCAATTGCGCGCATCAGGGTGGAAACACGCGCATTCGACTGGGCAAAGCCCGCCAAATTGATTTTATTGCCAGTCTGCCTGATTGACTTCAAGTACACACCATCTGGCAAAATACGCAACATTTGATCCAATAGATGCACCACATCCGAACGCGTGGTTTGCAGGTCTTCAACTACCGTTTTGCGAGCCAGCAAGGATTCTGTTTGCTCACGCAGCTTCTTGATTTCATCGATCTGCTTGTCCAGAACGGCTGTTTCTTCTTTCAAGTATTTGTTGCGGCGCTCCTGATAAGAAATCTGGGTGCTGATATAGGTATGCACAAAACCAACGACCACCGCACCCAGCACCAAGGCGATCAAACTGAATGCGATAAGCTGAATCTGCCGCGCCTTGCGCTTCTCGGCACGGTGCGGCAATAAATTAACGCGTATCATGATGGATCAAACCTCCGCATCGCAAGCCCACAGGCAATCATCAATGCTGGCGCATCGGTCTGCAATTGGCGCGGTTTAATACGGCTGGACAAGGTCATCTGTGCAAACGGGTTGGCCACCAATGTATTCACCTGTGTGCGTGTTGCGACCGCATCATCCAAGCCAGCCAACACTGCAGAACCTCCTGCCAGAACGATATAATTTATTTCACCGAACTGGGTCGAGGTGAAGAAAAACTGCATGGCACGCGCTATTTCACTTGCCACGTTCTCACAGAACGGGGCAAGTACTTCGCTTTCGTAATTATCCGGCAAGCCGCCGTTACGTTTGCCTGCCTCCGCCTCCTCGGCTGACAAGCCGAACTTGTCCTGAATCTGCTGGGTCAACTGTGCCCCTCCGACCTGCTGGTCGCGCACATAAACCGATTGCCCGTTGCGTACCACATTTACGTTTATTGCGTTTGCACCAATATCCACTAGCGCCACACACTGGTCGATAGCGCCTCCTGGCAATTGTGTGCAGATTTGGTCAAGCGCGGCTTCGGCAGCATAAGTTTCCACGTCCACTACAACCGCCTTGAGTCCGGCCGATTGCACGGCCGCGACACGATCTTCTATATTGGCCTTACGCGAAGCGGCCAAAAGCACCTCTACCTCTTCGGCATTGCCGGGAGCCGGACCTATCACTTGAAAGTCCAGGTTGACCTCATCCATGGCAAAGGGAATGTACTGGTTCGCCTCAGACTCGACCTGATATTCCAGATCTTCCTCGCGCAACCCGCTGGGCAAGAGAATTTTCTTGGTAATTACTGCAGCAGCAGGAAGTGCCAAACTGACATTTTTGATACGCGTCCCCATGCGTTTAAAAGCACGCGTCAGACCGTCTGAAACCGCTTCCAGGTTGTTAATGTTGCCATCTATTACTGCATCTTTGGGCAACGCTTCGATGACATAGCGCTCAACCGTATAGCCTTTATTTTTAGGCAATTCGCTTAACTCTACCATCTTAACCGCAGACGCACTGATATCCACACCTATAAGGGGAGGTGTTTTGGTCTGTAGAAAATCCAGCGGTATATCAAAATTGCCTTTAAGCATAGGCCGATTAGAGCTTTTCCGTATAAAGTGGTTTAAATCCTAGCAATAACCACAGCACATGTAAAGTTTTTTTATTTAGGCGCTGTGAATAATTGAAATATCCTGTTTGTTAAGTCAAAGCTGCGATACTCATTCCAGTACTTTTTACTGTCTCATTGGCGGATTGATCCACCCGCTGAAGCATAGCACACGCGCTCATTCAAGCGGCGGCATAAGCGCGAGCTTCAAAGAATCGAATATTTCGAAAATCAGGAACAGAAATGGAGGATTACTCATGCCGCCACTTTTCTCAACCGATCCAATACCCGTTGCGCCATATCCTGTATGGGAACTATTTCATCCACTGCACCCACTGCAACCGCCTCACGCGGCATACCGTAAACCACGCAGGTTGCCTCGTCCTGAGCCAGATTGTAAGCGCCTGCCTGGCGCATCTCCAGCATACCGATTGCGCCATCTTTGCCCATGCCGGTGAGCATCACGCCGGTGACATTTTTGCCTGCATTTTGCGCGGCGGAGCGGAACAGCACTTCCACCGAGGGGCGGTGGTGATTGACCGGCGCGGATTGGCTAAGTTCGGTCATGTAATTCGCTCCGTTGCGCTTGAGCAACAGATGCGAATGGCCGGGCGCAATGTAGGCATGTCCGGGCAGCACACGTTCCCTGCCTTCTGCCTCGGATACCCTGATCTTGCACAAGCCATCCAGGCGGTTGGCAAAAGACCTGGTAAATGCCTCCGGCATGTGCTGTGCAATCAAAATACCCGGTGAATCCGCCGGCATACGGACGAGAAACTCCTTGAGCGCCTCGGTGCCGCCGGTTGATGATCCCACCACGATAACCTTCTCGGCGGCGGTGATGCGGCTGCCCAATTCGGCAAGCACTTCGCGTTCCGGTTGCGCCCCCGCGCGTAGTTGCACGATTTTCGCTTTGAACACCACCCGGATTTTTTCTGCGATCTCGTCTGCATATTCCTGCAAGCCAGTAACGATGCCCATCTTGGGCTTGGCCACAAAATCAATGGCCCCCAATTCCAACGCGCGCAATGCCGCATCCGAACCGCGCTCGGTCAGGCTGGAAATCATCAGCACCGGCATGGGACGCAGGCGCATCAATTTTTCCAGGAAGGTAAGCCCGTTCATCTCCGGCATTTCCACATCCAGCGTCAGCACATCCGGATTGAGCGTCTTGATCATCTCCCGTGCCTGCAGAGGATTCGATGCGGCGCCAATCACCTCCATATCCGGAAAGCTGTTGATGACCTCCTTGAGGATGCTGCGTATCAGTGCCGAATCATCAATGATCAGCACCCTGATCTTGTGCACGGGGACAGCATTGTTCATTATGGGCACCTTGTCCAATTTTCATACGGGTCGGTTTATCTACAACCTCCGCGGCGGTACGCCGCCTTAGAACTAAAACAACTCCACATCGCCCTGCATGTCGGCCACTTTGATACGTGACCTGTATGAATGCTCGCGCTCGATAATGGTGTCATTGTGCATATTGCGCAACTGTCTCACCCGCACCTTGCCGCTAGCCGGAAAAAAGTAGACTTTGCGCGGATAAACGTCGAGCGTATCCTTCGCCACAATCGTAATCTTCTCGTTACGCAGGTAATTGATGGCAAACTCGGTATTACGCTCCCCCATATTCGTTACAGTAAACCCGCGCAATACATTGCCGCCGCCAAACAGTTTGGCCTCCAGATTGCTGCGCTTGGCGCCCATCTTGAGCAACTCGTTGATCATTTTTTCCATGGCATGGGCGCCATAACGCGCCGAACTGCTTAACAGGCCGCTACTTTCGCCCGGCATCGTGAAGTGGTTCATGCCACCGATACCACTGAACCGGTCACGGATGCATGCTGCGACACACGATCCCAGCACCGTCACCAATACCATATCGCGTGCGGTCACATAATATTCGCCGGGCAGCAACTTGGCTGCCTCAATGTCGAAGCCGTTGTCATAATATAAATTGGGAGCGGCAACTTCCTCATAACCCGCATACATCATCGTCATGTTATTTTCACGCATTCACGGGATAAACCGTATAAGAATTCATAAAATTATCAAGGCTTGTTTTTATGCGCCAGCTTGTACACCGTCTTGCTGGTCAGCTTGAATAATTCCTCCGCATGGAAAAAACTCTCGGAATGACCGGCAAACAGCAGGCCGTCCGCAGCCAGCAACGGTACAAACTTTTTCAGGATTGAAAACTGTGTAGGCCTGTCGAAGTAGATCATCACATTGCGGCAGAATATAGCATCCAGCGGCGACCGGATCGGCCAGTTGTTATCCAGCAGGTTTAATTGGCGGAAGGTAATCATGTCACGCAATTCCTGGCGCACCCTGACATATCCGGCCTGACTGCCTGTGCCGCGCAGGAAAAAACGCTTGACCAGGGCTTGGTCGAGCTTGGATACCCTCTCTTCCGGATAAACGCCCCTCTTGGCTGTTTCCAGCACCTTGGTATCGAGATCGGTCGCCAGAATGGTGACTGGCGGCTTGTATGTGCCCAGCGCATCCACCGCTGTCATCGCCATCGAATAGGCCTCCTCTCCCGTAGAGGAGGCCGAGCACCACAAGGTAATGGGGTGTTTTCCCTTTGCTTGGGCTTGGCGCAGATGCTCGGCCAGAACCGGGAAGTGGTGTGCCTCGCGAAAAAAGGCTGTCAGATTGGTGGTGAGTGAATTGGTAAACGCCTCCCATTCCTCCTCATTACCTAACTCCAGATACGCCAGATATTCCTCGAAGGAGTGGATGCCTATTGCCCGCAGACGGCGCGACAAGCGGCTGTACACCAACTCCCGCTTACTGTCGCTCAATGAGATGCCAGCACGATCATAAATCAGTTTGCAGACGCGCTCGAAATCCTTTGCGGTGAAGTGAAATTCACGAAGTTTTTCACTGTCATGGATTGCCTTGGACATAGTGTTTTATTCTGGAGGCAGGCTTTTATCAAGGCAGGTATTGCAGGTACAAAGCACTCCTCGACCCGTAAATATCAAAGGTTGGCGTTCCTAAAACTCCGCCCATTCCTCTTCTCCTTCATCTTTTCTGGACAGCGCCTTGGGCTTGTCGGCCAGTCTCTTTGCCGGAGCAGCCGTATCGTACCTAGCCGCCGGTTTGCGGGCAGGGGGCACAGGGCGCGCTGCCGGTGCGCGGCGCGCTTGCGGTTGGTCCGAACTATCCAGCTTGAACACGCTGACCGATTGCGACAGGTGCTGCGCCTCATCTTCCAGCG
>JAQTOM010000047.1 GCA_028713345.1 Gallionellaceae bacterium
ATCGCGCACAACCCGGCCATATTTCCCGCCCCGCAACGTCTGGCACGCCTGGAAATGCTGCGCGACCTTGACCGCAAGCAGCGGCGCATACTGTCGCGCATGTGGACCGAAACCAAGCTCAGATAGCGTGTAGAATAAACTTCCTGAAGAGACTTGAAACCCTTTCCGAACGTGAGGGGGGTTACCCGAATAACCTATCCAGGGCAGGGGTCGGTATCGTAAATCGGAGGTGGATGTGGAAAGTAGTGCACCGGAAACAAAGGCGTTGGCGGATCAGAAACTCAAGTGGGAATCCTTCGCTGCTATTGAGCCTAACTCGGCCATCATGAATTTGCTGCGCGCGGTCGATGAACATGCGGCCATAAGCGTTACAGACGCAGATGGCGTCATTATCTACGTCAACCAGAAACTCGTCGAGTTATCGGGATATTCGGCCATTGAACTGCTGGGAAAGACTCACTGCATCATGAAGTCTGGAATCCACCCGCCGGAGTTCTACCGCAATATGTGGGACACAATTAGGGCTGGTAAAACCTGGCAGGGACATCTATGTGACCGGACCAGAAATGGTGAGATTTACTGGGTAAGTTCCACCATCGTGCCGTTCCCCGATGAAAACGGCTTGTCGCGGCACTATGTGTCAATCCGCGCCGATATCACGCACCATAATCGCCCGCAAGAAAATTTACCTGACGCAAAGCCCAAAATCAGGGTGCCTGAACGGCGTTCGGCTGTGCGAAACACCAACACCGCCAGAATGGTAAAGATGGCCAGTTGGCAATTGCTGCTGGACGACATGACACTGCGCTGGAGCGAGGGTATCAGTGTCATCATGGAGTCGAGTCAGGAATCGTACAGGCAGGCAAGGCTGGAGGAAATCACTAACTTTTTTGTGCCGAATGCCCAGCATATTTTCCAGAACGCTTGCGATAAGGCAATCTCAACCGGCCAGGATTTTGACCTCGAACTGGAAGCAACAACGGCGAAGGGGCGCAAGATATGGCTGCGTGTGCTGGGAAGCCCTGTCATCAGCCATGGCAGGACAATCGCCCTGGAGGGCGCGATCAAGGATATTACCACGCTCAAACACGCGACTCTCGACCTGGAAGAGCGTGAAGCGAGATACCGTGCGGTTTCAGAATCCGCTAATGACGCCATCGTTACCATAAATTCGGCAGGTAACATTCTGGACTGGAACGCGGCCGCGGGGCGCATGTATGGGGGCAGCCGCAACGACATGCTGGGGCAGCCGATTACCTTGATCATTCCGGAAAAGTTCCAGGAAAGGCATCACAAGGGCCTGGAACGGTACTTGCGCACACACGAACCGGTAATTATCGGGAAAACCGTGGAAGTAATAGGCAAGCGCCTCGATGGCAGCGAATTCCCGATCGAACTTTCCATTTCTGCCTACCGTGTAGGCAGTGAAGATGAGTTCTCGGCCATCATGCGCGACATTACCGAGCGCAAGCAGATCGAAGAAAAATTATTGCGCGCCAAGGAAGCGGCGGAAGAGGCAAACCGGGCGAAAAGCGATTTTCTGGCGGTGATGAGCCACGAAATACGCACCCCCATGAATGGCATCATCGGCATGACCGAACTGGCATTGGACACCGAGCTGACACCTGTCCAAAGGGAATATCTGGATACGGTCCGGGTATCGGCAATCTCCCTGCTCGGCATCATTAACGACATCCTGGATTTCTCCAAGATCGAGTCGGGAAAAATCGAACTCGAAACGGTGCCATTTAATTTGCGTGACCTGGTGGGCGATGCGCTCAAGCCACTGGCATTCCGTGCCGAGCACAAGGGGATAAAGTTCCGCTCGGCTATCGCGGACAATGTGCCGCGCTTTGTGAATGGCGATCCGATGCGCTTGCGCCAGGTCTTGTTGAACCTGATCAGCAACGCCATCAAGTTTACCGATCATGGAATGGTTGCGCTGGAAGTTTCGGTCGAACAGGCATTGCCGGATGGCGTAGAGTTGCATTTCATCGTGCAGGACACGGGGATTGGCATCCCTGTCAGTGTACAGAAAAAAATCTTTGAGCCATTCTCCCAGGCCGATCCTTCCATCACCCGCTATTACGGCGGAACCGGGCTTGGGCTTGGCATAGCGAAACGGCTGGTGGAATTAAAGGGCGGGCGCATCTGGCTGGAAAGCGAAGCTGGAAAGGGCAGTCGTTTCCATTTCACCGTTTACCTGGCGCATGGCGCTGACACAGACCAGCCCGCTACGCCGGTCTCCGTCAAGAAGAACAGCTTCAGAAGCCTCCACCCCGCCCGTATCCTGCTGGTGGAGGATAACGTGGTAAACCGCAAGCTGGCCATTACCCGCCTGGAGCAGTTTGGGCACACGGTCACCTCGGTTGGAGACGGGCAGCAAGCACTGGATATTCTTGCGCAACAGGATTTTGACCTGGTGTTGATGGACATCCAGATGCCTGTCATGGGAGGCTTCGAGGCGACCACCGCAATCCGCGGGCGGGAAAAACAAGGCGGGAAGCACATCCCCATTCTCGCCATGACCGCCAATGCCATGAGTGGCGACCGCGAGCGCTGCCTGCAGGCAGGCATGGACGGCTACATATCCAAGCCTGTCAAGCTGGAAGAGCTGTTCAATGGCATTGAACAGGTGCTGACCAGCAAACCCGCCGCCGTGCCAGCGTCCAGCGCCCAGCATGGCGAATTTAACTATGCTGCCGCCATGGCGGCAGCAGACCAGGAGATGGTGGAAATCATCGGCGAGCTCATGCTGGAGGATTGCCCGCGACTGCTGGGAGAAATGCTCAAGGGAGCATCAGCCAGCGATCATGCATTGCTCAAGCGTTCGGCACACACCCTGAAAGGCTTGTTGGGAAATTTCGGTGAGACCCCTGCCTCAAAAATGACTGAAGAAGCCGACAAGCTGGCTGCCATTGGCCATTTTGATGCCGTGTCCTCCCTTATTCCAGGCATTGAAACTGAAGTGGCTGGATTCCTGGATGCGCTGGCAACGCATCTCCGTCCCGATTAATACATCTGTCCGGCAAGAGCTTTTCAGCCGAACAACTGGACCGTGGATTTGGTGCGAACATGAATGACGAAAACAAGGGCGGCAAGAAATCAATCCTGGTCGTGGACGACACCAGAACGAACGTGGCTTTGCTCGAGGCGTACCTGAGCAAGTTGTATAGCGTAAGAGTGGCAACCAGCGGCGAATTGGCGCTTGAGGTGGCGTTCTCCCCCAACCCGCCGGACTTGATCCTGCTGGATGTCATGATGCCTGACATGGATGGCCACGAAGTTTGCCGCCGCTTGAAGGAGGATGAACGCACGCGGAATATCCCGGTTATTTTTGTGACTGCAAAATCGGAAGTGGAAGACGAGACCTACGGATTTTCCATTGGCGCAGCGGATTACATCACCAAGCCGTTGAGCAAATCTATTGTCCTGGCGCGCGTCAAGACCCACCTGGCGCTTTATGACCGCACCCGCCAACTGGAAGTCAGGAATGATTTCATCAAGAAAACCTTTGGCCGGTACCTTTCCGACGAGATTGTCGAGACTATCCTTGAAACTTCCGGGGGGTTGGCGCTGAACGGCGAAAAACGGACGGTAACCATCATGATGACCGATCTCAGGGGGTTTTCATCCATGTGCGAGTCGCTACCCGCCGAGAATGTGGTTAACATCATAAACAATTATCTCAAGACGATGATTGACATCATCCTCAGGCATAACGGAACCATCGACGAATTTATCGGTGACGCCATCCTGATCATTTTCGGCGCACCCGTGAAGCGGGCCGACGATGCCATACGTGCCATAGCCTGCGCCACGGAAATGCAACTGGCCATGCCGGGGGTCAATGAATGGAACAGGAAACAAGGCTACCCCGAAATTGCGATGGGGATCGGGATTAATACGGGCGAGGTTGTAGTAGGGAATATCGGCTCGAAGAAGAGAGTCAAATACGGCGTCGTCGGCCAGAATGTCAATCTTACTTCCCGCATCGAATCCTACACGGTGGGGGGGCAGGTGCTTGTTTCTGGAACAACCGCCGAGGCATGCGGTGACCTGTTAAGAATAGATGGCCAGATGGATGTCATGCCCAAAGGATTGCACAATAAAATTTCCATTTATGAAATCGGCGGCGTGAGGGGCGAATACAACGTATTCCTTCCCGAAAAGTCATCCGTTGATTGGGTGAAGTTACGCGAACCGCTGCCGGTTCTTTTTGCCATCGTGACGGAGAAGAATATCGAGCCTGTCATATATAAAGGCAATGTAGTCAAGATGGCGGCAGACCGGGCGGAAATTCAATCTGCCAACCTCGCGCCAGGGCAAATTCCCGAAAGGTTTTCAAATATCAAAATCTCCCTGTTTGATCACGGCGGGACAGAGATTACAACCGACTGGTACGCCAAGGTTATGGAAAACATCCGCAACGCATGCTCAATCCCGCCTGCATCGGCGATCATAGTCCACAACACTTCCATGCCACCCGAGGCCGCCCGTTTTCTTGAAGACATGATGGATGCGCATAAGAATCCGGGAAACGGCCATGGACCTTCCGACTTCATCGAGTCATTCATCTTGCGGGAATGAGTTCTGTTTTCTGCGGAAAAGCATCGGCAGAGGGTGCACAGTAAAGGAAGTGATGTGGCGCTTACGTCATTATGTCGAACTGGACAATATTTTGCCGTACGACCAGCAAACTCAAAATAGCTATGCGATATCCGCGTGTCGAAATATTCAGTTTCCCCAGTGTAGCCGCACGCCTGCAACCGATACCGGCCCACGGTCAGTGTTGTAAGCTGGATTGGCGATGTGCTGGTAGTCAAGCGTAAGCAAGGTGTTCCTGGTAATGTTCAGGTTGTAAAACCCTTCGAAGATTTCCTCCGGCTGGTAATTGAGCCGGCCGTCACCGATGAAAACCCCCAGGCCGCCGGCTGCCAGATAAGCGCGATGCACCGAAGATAAGCCATTGCACGCATAGCCGAGACCCAAAATATCGTTTGGCCTGCTCCAGGCGGTTCCCTTGACCATTACTCCACCAGAAAGGGAGCGTTCGATTTCGGTAAAGGCGTATGTTTCTGTACTGCCGTCGTTCCAGCTTGCGCGGATAAATAGCCCGATATCATTATCCAGATTCTGTTCCAGATTGATGCCGAAACCATACTTGGATTGATCCTTCCGCACATTGCCGACATCGGGAACCCCGGCTTTTCCATTCGCCTTCCAAAGATCGAGTGCATTCTGGAAACCGCCCATGCGCGCTTCATTATGGAAGGCGAGCAGGCGGAGTTTGCCAGGTTGTCCGGCGATTTCATACCCATGTTCAATTTCAAATTGGTCACCGTGATGAGCCATTATCCTCGAATCGAGCGGCAATCCATTCGATTCCTTCGGCTGCTCGAAGCGACCGATGCGAAAAACCCAGTCGTCATGGTAATACTCCAGCGCCGCACCCACGGTATAACCGCGCTGATCGGCTGCATAATCAAAAGCGCCGTGCGTCATCAGCGACCAGTTGAGAAACTGGGTTCGCGGATCATGAGAGAAGGCATTGCCGTCGAATACATCGATTAATCCTATCTTGCCTGCCGTCAACACCAGCCGGTGCTTGTCTATTGTGCCGGCAAGCTGGTTGGCGGCGGACTCGACTTTTTCTGATCCGCCGCCAAACCCCCAAGTTTGACGCAGAAACAGTCGCGCGTTATAGAACGTCGGGTTTGCCCCGCCGCCCTTCTGGTTCTCGCCATTGGTGAGCCCGCCCAAGCCGGTCAGGCTGGAGAGTGACTGGCTCATAATTACCTCTGGGTTGAAATACACCTCTCCACCCTGCCAGACGCGTGCACCAAAATAAGCCGTCGCAGACAGTGAGTAGCTTCTTTTTTCTAATTCAGGCGTAAGACTGTTGGTACCCGAATAAGGCGCAGTGAAGGCGGACTTGCGCTGCCAAACGTAAGTAACCTGGAATTTTGAGTTCCGGTTTTCTACCTGTTCACCCTTGCCGAGGGTGTCTGCATCCGGTTCAAGGCTGGTTATTCCCGATGCAATTTGCGTATCTGGGTTTACTGTCAGTTTGGCGGCTTTAGCATCTGGATGAGACGGTTCGCTCGCACCAGCAATCGCCGGTTGAAACCCAACCAACCACAGGAAGAACAGGAGCAGAATGGGTTGCAGCAATCCAACCCGGGCATTGCGTGCGTGCGACGCTACAGCGTATTGCCCTCGGCTTGTGCCAGCATAAGTGTTCTTATAGTCCATAATGCACAGTTATGTAATTTACTGCCAATAGATTCCTGGTCGGCGGCGCACAAGTATTGCCTAAATGCCACCTACGCTCTGGTCAGTAACCGATCGACGCAGGAACGAAATACGGTAAAGTTACAAGGCCAGTACGATTAAATTAGAACAACTGTCACTGTCCAATGAAATTGTTGTGTCGTTGTTCTGCGGCTTGACGATGGCCGTAGAACAACGCTGACAGGCTGTTGTTAATCCAATCTGGGCTTGATGCCCCTGATGTCTCCATATGACACAGCGCCCACGATGATATCCCGCTCATCGATTACCGGAATCGCACGGAAGCTGTAGCGCTCGAACATTTCTACGGCATCTCTCAGCGTTTCATTCGGGCTTAAGCTGATCACGTTTTCGGTCATGATCTCGGCAAGCGTCTCATCATCATTGGCAGCGATCAATTCACGCAAATCGGCCACTCCCAGCAGCGCACCCTTCTTGTCGGTGACATAGACGTACATGATTACGTCCTTTTTGTGGGCTAACTGTCGATAGTTCTCGATTACGTCCTTTGCCAGCGTAATGGAGGGCAGCTTTATGATGTCTTGGGTGGCATAAAGCAAGATGTTTTCGTCGTGCTGCTCGATGATCTGCTGCACCTTGGGCGCGCTTTCCTGGTCGATCAGCTTGAGTAGTTCGTCGGCCTCGGCACTCGGCAGAATCCCGAGAATATCTGCTGCCTGGGCAGGACTCATTTCATTGATCAGATGCGCGGCGCGCTCACGTTTGATCGCGCTGATCAGCTCGCGCTGCACCCGCGGTTCGACTTCTTCCAGAGTGTCCGATGCCAGTTCCGGCTCCAGTTCATTGAACACGGCAAGGCGTTGGTCGCCGTCCAGTTCTTCAAGGATGTCCGCCAGGTCGACAGGGTGGATGTCGTGAATGTTCTCTTTCAGCAAGCTGAGTTTGACATGCCCCTTGAACATGCCGATCTTCTCAGGCAGCGGCTGCACGTACATCCAGGAGACCGTCGCGCTTTCTTCATGATGCTCCGCAAAAAATTTGGCAATCTTTTTCAAACCCATGCGGCGCAGCAGACGGTTGCGGCTGAAGTCGACTTCACTGGCGTACAGCTTGTTGTTATGCAGAGCGAGTTTGACATCGTAGATCACCTCGACCTCATGGTCATCCATATCCAGAATCTTCTTGTCAAGGATGTGAGCCTTGAGCAGGATTGCGCTCTCAGGAACCGGCTTTTCATAATCGGCGATGCTATCCACGTCGGCAACGATCTCGGTATTCGATATCAAGTTTATCTTGTCCCACGGCAGCAACAGGGAGGGATAGCCGAAGGAACGACCGACCAGGAGGTGGCTGACCTCGGGCAATTTTCCTGTTTCGACGATCACGAAATCTTCCAGTCGGCCAACCCGCTCGGATTTCAGGTAAACCTTGCGTCCCAGGATTTCGCTCAGGAAGAATTCTTTCTCAAGTACGGCAACCATTGCTGTCTCCTCTCAGCTCAACAGCGTAATGAATTTGTAAACCATCAGGCTTACCAGAAACAGCAGGTAGACACGCAGTGACAGCAGGGCGATTTTCACCCCCGGCGACATCTCGATATGCGGCTTGCTGTAGCGCTGGTTAATTTCCCGGATCTTCCGCGTGAAGTTTTTCAAGGTGTTGGTCATGTTCCTATCCTCCGGTTACCTGAACAGATCCGGGAACAGCACACTGATCCCGTAGAGTGAAGACAGAATCACGATCGACAGCACGATGAAGCCGCCGACCATGTTATCCCAGAGAGTGTTGCAATATTCGCCCATGTGCTTCTTGTCGTTGAGCAGAAGGATCAGGAACACCAGCGCGGCGGGCAGCAGTGTCACAGCGATCACCTGGACAAACAGGGTAATCAGCACCAGCGGCGCACCCGGGATCAGCACCACCAGCCCGGCGGTAATCAGGGTGAAGAAGTAGCTGGCATAGAACCAGCGCGCTTCCTTGATTTTCTGGTTAAGCGAGTGCGCCCAGCCGAAGATTTCGCCGAAGGCCCAGGAACTCGCCAGCGAGATGCAGATGGCGCCAAGCAACCCGGCATCGAACAGGCCGATGGCCATGAATGTGCCAACCCAGTGGTTGGTATGCATCAGTTGCTCTGCCGCCTGTGCGGCATCGTCGATATTCACACCCTTGAGCACGGTGCCCGTGACGATGACGATGAAGATCGCGACTACCACGGTCAGTATCGAACCGAGCAGGGTGTCGAACTTGCCCCATGGAATATCCTTTTCCCGTAATCCCTTGTCCACCACCGAACTTTGCTGGAAGAACAACATCCACGGGGCGATGGTGGTGCCGATGTTGGCCATCAGGATGAAGAACAATTCGCCGTTGAGGCCACCGGGTAAATTCGGAATCAGGCCGTTTTTCAGTATGTCCGAAACCGCCGGATGAACCATGAAGGCACCGGGAATGTAGATCAGGTTGAGCGCGCAGAATAGCATGGCGATCTTTTCCCAAGTCCAGTAGCGGCCGTTGATTACGATCATGCCCATCAGGGCGACCACGCCGAGCACGGTTAGCCATCCCGGTATGCCGAAAATGCCCAGAGCAGAGGTCATGCCCACGAATTCGGTGACCAGCGTCAGCCAGTCCAGGAATATCAGGTCGATCAGCGAGAACCAACCCCAGAAGGCTCCGAAGCCGTCAAAAATGGCCTCGGCATGGCCGCGCTTGGTTACCGCCCCCAGGCGCACCGTCATTTCCTGCACGTAGTAGGCGACCGGGATGAGTATCAGCAGAAACCAGATCAGGTTGTAGCCGTACTTGGCGCCGGTGGCGGCATAAGTGGTAATGCCGCCTGCGTCGTTGTCGGCGATCATCACCACCAGCCCCGGTCCGGCCAAAACAAAGTAGAGCTGCACAGCTTTTATCCACTTACGCAGCAGGTAATACAGTTTGGAAAAGAAATTCATCCTGGTCGCCTCTTCTTGTGCAGCTTGTGCAGTGTTCCATAGAGCCGCTAATGAGCAGGCTCCGTATTTTGGGACATATTGTGTTGGGTCTTGAATGTCATTCTGAATGCCTCCTTGATTCGACGGGCAGCCGGCGCTTCCGTCAAGGCAACGCAAATACCGGCATGTCACAGTCTCATGCCGACCGCAATGAACGGTCAAAGATAAAGACTGCTGACGGTCGGGTTTTTGGCTCGCAAACGCGAAACGAAAACACCCGATCCGGCAAACAAAAGGAAGGTGGTCAAAAATCGCCGGTTCGGCGAAGAAACTGCTATGTGCTAACTTGCTTGACGCACCGTCCCGCTTTTTCAGCGGGACGGCGGTGTGAGAATGGACTCGTGCCGCAGATCCCGTTGATTACTTCCAAGATCGGCCAGGTGAACTGTCCATGTAACTTCCATATTTATAAGATGCGCGCATTATGTTTAATTTCAAAACCATGTCAAGAGGTTTTTGAGCTTTATTGTAGTGGGCACTGAAGTCGCTGGATATGGCGTTAATTTTGGCATCGGCAAGAGATGGGAATGCGAACTCGGACAAGTGGACAGCAAAGGCGATCATTTGCACGCGATTTAAATGAACGGTGGGCGCGAAAACCAAGTGCTGACCTTGCCCGCGAAAAACATATTTCTTAATTGTGGTTAAATTCCAAGTTAAGGAGGCGGAAAAATGAAGTCAGGAAATAGTAAGAGAGCGGCGTATACACTGGAGTACAAGCTGGAGGCGGTGAAGCTGGTCATGCAGCATTTTCAACTGGAGATGACCAGCATTCCATTGTTATCACCATGATCGATTGGACTATCAGGCTCACTGGGATGATATGCTGAGGGCAAGCAAGTAATTCTGCCTGGTTTGCTAAATAGCACCTTGCCGCTTGATGTTCCGGTGCTTGCACAAATGCCTGGGTGTCCACGAGTGAAGAACTCTATGCACGAACTGATAGCGGGCATAGTGGTAGCTTGGGTCGAACCCGTAAAAATTGCGCTGCATCTCGGCCAATTCAAGTTCGCGGTATTGCACGAGCGGTTTGAGTGACTCGTCGCGCTGGCGCACCTCAATCTTGGCGGCGAGGCGTTCGGCATAATCCGGCATGATGGACAATGCCAAGGCGCGTTTTCTTGCCTCATTGCGGAAAGATGCCGCATCCACCCCGAAACATGCGTCCACGATACCCATGCGCCGTGCCTGCTCGCCGCCGAGCGGCAGGCGGTTCTGCGTGATGGACTGCGCCCGTTCTGTGCCGACGCGCCTCGGCAGCGTATAGGTCCAGAATTCCGAGCCGTAGAGATTGCCCATGTTCTTGTAGTGCGGGTTGAGCACGATGCCCGGCCGTGCCCACACCAGATCGGCAGTCAGCGCCAGAAAGACACCGCCCGCCCCGGCGTTGCTGGCGAGCGCGGCTACGGTAAGGTGGCTGGTCGTCCTGAGTATGGCCTCGGCCAGATCATCCATGGCTTGAATATTTCTCATGGACTCATCCGCCGGGCTGTCGGCTGCCTCTATCAGGTTGAGGTGGATCCCGTTCGACCAGAAGTCCTCCCCACCCATGAGCACGATGACCCGCGTCGGGCGCGCACAGGCTTTGTGATAGACCGCCAGAAGGCGTTGGCACTGCTCCGTGGACATGGCGCCGTTGTAGAAATCGAAATACAGATAGCCGACACCATCCGCTTCTTCGTAACGGATGCCATCCGCACCTGCATCATCCAGTAGCGGCAAACTCTTCAGTTCGGAAGCAAAAGCAATGGAGGTGGGTAGCTTGAAAGTATGCGCGCTATCAGGCCTGCGTACATGCCCGATACGCACCGCACCATCCCGTGTGGCCCGCACCACGGCTTGGCCGCGCCAGCCCAGCAACGCGCCCGCGCGGCCCGCCATATCCGGCTCGGCATGCGCATCGAAAAGAAAACAGGGCGTACCGAACAATTCATCTTTAACCCCGGGAAAACCATCCGCCGCGTGAACCTTGCGCAGCACAGTGCGCGTATCATCTAGTTCCCAGTCGATCTGGCGATCAACCTGCCGCATCAGGGGATGCATCTCTCCGCGCGCGTCCGTCCATGCCTCCAGTGGGCAGGGTTGGAATCCGTTCTGGTAACGCTCCACCGCCGCCGCAACTGCCCGGCTGGCCGCTTCCGTGACCTGGTTGCGGTACAGGCTGCTTTTTTTCTCCGGCATCAGCGGGAAGGTTTCTGTTGCCCATATATCGCCGCCGTCCATGACATCATTCGCCTGCAGCACGGTTACCCCCCATTTGTTTTCTCCGCGCTGGATAGCCCAATCCAGCGCAGAAGGCCCCTGGTCTCCGACAATGCCTGGATGCACCACGAGGCACAAGTTGTTCTGCCATACTGAGGTGGGGATCGCACGCTTGAGGAAAGGCGCCAGGATAATATCCGGCTGATACAGCGCGACGGCTTCCTCGGTCACGGAATCGGCAATGTCGAATTCGACGGAAACTTCATGCCCGGCCTCAGTCAGTTCCACGAACAGGTGCTGGGTGAGGCTGTTAAAGCTGTGGGTCAGGAACAGGATGCGCATGTCAGGTATCCGGGTAATTGTTTGTATGGGGCGAGAACACTTAATGTTCCGCCAGCCATTTTGCATGCTGGCTCCAGCACCTTCTTAATTTACCATTTTTGGTTCTTGTAATTTGACAAAAATCGTCAATGCCTGCCGTATTTCAGCCATTTTGGTTTGCCCAATACACCTTGCGAAGTTACCTGCACTGGCATTAACCCACCCCCACACAAAAAACATATTTTTGGTACGTATTCGAGTTGGCTGGTAATACTCCGATACAGTAATTGTGAAGCTCAATCTGAGCCGAATACAGAAGCAGTAAGGAGGTGTGCCATGAGTATAGTGATGTATATGAGCAGCTACGAAGTCGAAAGCGATTTGATGGAGAGTCTGAATATCAACTTGGTTGCCGGATAGTGATGCCATACGTCGGATAAAGGAACCATTGGTCGTTTTTAGCTTCTGGCTTGCTGACATTGCTGATAGGGTGGCGCTATAGGTTCGGCACACTTTATCCATGAATCCGTTCGTGCTGAGCCTGTCGAAATGTGTACGGATTCATGTGCTTCGACATGCTCAGCACGAACGGTGGTTTAGTTTAATCCGTGCCGGATCAATAGGTAATGCGGATTAATTGGCTATCCGGAAGCCGATATAACAGTGAAGCGGAACAAAATAAAAGTGAAATAAACAGTAGAAAAAACAGAAAAAACATGGAGGCAAAACCCGAGAAATCGGGTGCCACAAAGCAACCGGTCTTAACCGTCAGGAAAGATAGCGGAGCTACCATGAAGACCTGCAGATGGAGGTTATCATGAATGCAATCGGGTCAAGCATCACTGCCATTCTGGCAACACTCTCGGTAATTCCGTCCTTGGCTCAATCCCTTGATTTCCCCCCGCTATTGTCTGCCACCTCAAGTACGGGCGCGCAATCCACTACGTCCGCGATGCACGAAACTACGGTTAATAGCCCGGTGTTCGGAGGGGTGGCTGTGGGCCAAACCATGGATTCAGGAAGCACTGCAAAGGCCATGTGGAATGCTACGAGTATCCATGCCAATACCATGAGCATGGAAGCCTCCCGCACGGGCATGGTTATGGGCGGGGATCATGCCTCCATGGCGATATATGCACCGATGCAGGCGGTGAATGGCGCACTGTCTGTTGCGGGATATATTTCCCAGTCACGGCTGGATGATTCTTCGGTTACTTTGGCCCAGGCTCTGTCGCTGGTGGCCAGACGGCAAATCAATACCGAACTCAAGTATTCGGTAGAGATGAGTAGTTACAGCAAGTTCGATTCTTTCATCACTTGCAGGCTGAATCCAAGCCATGATTCAGACAAGGCTGGTGTAGCTGCAGGTTTGCGGTACAACCTCAAGTTTTAATGTGAGACTCGCGAAGCGAAACTTTGCCTCACTCGCCCTGCGGGATAACCAGCGACTTGTCCGTCGTCTTCTGATGGGCTGGTCGAATGGCTAGTAGTTCCATCAGAGGGCAGGGGAGAGGGAAGCGGTCATGGCGTGAAGGAGTTTCATTTTCCGGGATGACGGTGTCGCCATGATCGTTAGAACGAATAGATGGCATAAGCCCTGCGGATGAATATGAACGAAGCAATTGCCAGGGGAAGGAACACCCAGCCCAATGCCACGGCGACGAGGAGCGCCCAGCCCAGTTGCCGCGCGGCGCCTTCCTGGTAAGTTTCCCCCTCCACCTTGACGCCGTAAATGTGGGCGCTGCAAATGAGCAGTTCCATTTCCTTTCCCGTCTCCATCCGGTCAAGCAGGCATTTGGCAGCGCGGATGTTTTGCATGCTGTGTTCGCCAATCTCGATGACGGAGGCATTGAATGTGTCGCCCGACCAGGTTCCGGCGCCGATCTCTTTTAGTTCGCCTTTTACCACCGCCTGACTCCAGATCATTTTGCCTTAACTCCAACCAGTTTTTAGATCATCAGCAGATTCGCGGCAATTGTTCGCCGGAAAGCCAGTCCACAATACGGTGCCCGCCGAAGCGGGTTTTCATCTGCACGAAGCGGTGCGGGTCGGCCTGCACCGTGCCGATGATGGCGGATTCGCGGCCAAGCGGATG
>JAQTOM010000048.1:0-7606 GCA_028713345.1 Gallionellaceae bacterium
GATTTGTTGATCATCGAACCCAAGGTGTTCGGTGATGATCGTGGATTTTTTTTCGAAAGTTTTAACCAGCGGATTTTCGAGCAGATGACCGGGCGAACGTGCAGCTTTGTGCAGGATAACCATTCATGTTCTGCACGGAATGTCCTGCGCGGGCTGCATTATCAGATCAGGCAGCCGCAGGGCAAGCTGGTTCGCGTTGTGGTCGGCGAGGTGTTCGACGTGGCTGTGGACATACGAAAATCATCGCCCACTTTCGGGCAATGGGTGGGAACGGTTCTTTCTGCCGGAAATAAACGGATGATGTGGGTGCCTGAGGGATTTGCCCACGGCTTTGTGGTAGTCAGCGAGCATGCCGAATTCCTCTACAAGACAACCGATTACTGGGCATCCGAACATGAGCGCGCCATATTATGGAACGACCCCGACCTGGCCATTGACTGGCAACTTGACGGATGCACTCCTGTACTATCCAGAAAAGACCAGGAAGCGCTGCCTTTCCGCGATGCAGAATATTTCCCATGAAAATATTGTTGGCCGGCAAGAACGGGCAGGTTGGCAGAGAGCTGGAGAAAATACTTGCCGGCATGGGTGAGCTGATCGCCCTTGACAGGCAGGATCTGGATTTGGCCAACATGGATTCGATCCGGGAGAAATTCCGCCGGCTAAAACCGGATGTGATCGTCAATGCTGCCGCTTACACAGCCGTGGACAAGGCGGAGTCCGAGCCGGACCTGGCCATGGCAGTCAATGGCATCGCTCCCGGCATCATGGCTGAAGAAGCCGGACGGTTGAATGCATTGCTTGTGCATTATTCTACCGATTACGTTTTCGATGGAACCAAGTCCTCTCCTTACACCGAGCAAGACGCCACCAATCCATTAAACGTCTATGGGCAAACCAAGCTGGCCGGGGAGCGGGCGATTTGCGCGAATGCCACGCGATTCCTGATTTTTCGTACAGAATGGGTTTACGACGCGCAGGGCAAGAATTTCCTGAACACAATAAAGAGGCTGGGCAGCCAAAGGCGCGAATTGACCATCGTGAACGACCAAGTCGGCGCGCCAACCTGGAGCCGCGAAATTGCACAGGCTACGGCGCGGTGCATAGGGTTGTATCTGGCTTGTCCGGAACCGGCGCGGGTCAATGGAATTTATAATCTCACGGCACGGGGTCAAACTTCGTGGTTCGGCTTCGCGCAGGCGGCTGCGGAATACGGTCTGTTCTCCGGCCTCGCCCATCCGCCAACGTTACGCGCCATTACCAGCGCCGAATTTCCTACGCCAGCAAAGCGTCCGATGTATTCCGTGTTGTCGAGTGCCAAGCTGCTTGGGCAATTCGGCTTTCAATTGCCGAGTTGGGATGATTCGCTGCACACGTGTTTACGTGCGGGCCGGTAGAAGCTTCAACTTTTGACGGGACAGGATTTTCCGGTCATTTTTCTGCGGCCCCGTGCAGGTTTCTGGATGTGCTGGTTTGGTGCAACAAATCATCACTCTTTCCCTGTTCTTCCGCCAAACGGACTAATTCCGGGTTGCTCTTCATGGCATTTAATCCGTACCGGATATTACCCGCCATCACCATGGGCTGATTGTCATAGTAGGTTCCCCACTGGGCGCGGTCATCGGCACTCAGGCGTTCCGGCCTTGCGGGACCAATCACCACGGGACGCAATCCGAGCTTGTGAAAAGCATTACGCAGGGTTGCCGTCCCGGTAAACACCACCCATTCATAGCCTTCATCATACAGCCTCACGGTCAGGGCTATGATCATCCAGCGTACAGCACCGGGATAAATAGCGGCCAGATTTCCTACCTCCACAATATGTTCACGTCGCGGTTTTTCTCCTGTTGCATCTTCAATTTCCTGCTCGATGGCGGCGTCCATATAAGTTTCAAGAAATAACTGGCCAGCCTGGGCAGGGCGGGCACCGAAGGCCGCGACCAACTCGCCACGCCGTGTGGTGAGCTCAAACAGGCGCGGCATGAAGCTGTACACCCTGGCGCCATAGGCAGTGGCGAAGCATTCCCGGATGAATTTCTCTATCCTGCCGCGTTCGTTGGCTTTGCGTTCCTTCAGGGTGAACAGGTAGTCAAGCGCATTGCATAAATCGCAATCGCACACCACCCCTCCTTTATGTGTGGACAGCAGGAACTGCTTGAGCCTTGCCCCCTCATGCTGGACAGGAGCGCGACGATCAAGCTGAGGCGGACTTTGCAGGATATGTGAACGCGATATTTTCATGTTCCGTTAGTCAAACCAAACCACCCAGAGTTTCATGGATATATTCTGAACTACATGGAGGATCAAGAACAAATGGCAAAGAGGCATGGCTCCGCTTGCTTGCCGATTTTTCTTCTATGCCACTTTGGCAGTGCGGGCGGCTGAGGCAGAGCCTGCCTGGTGCTTTGTCGCCAGCCACCGAAACGGCCTGGATACTCGAATTGGGGGTGGATGCCGCTACAGTTTCTTTCCAGAGAAGTTGGAATGAGGAAGCACAGCAGAATACATAATGCAAAACCAGCCAACCCGATTAACTTGAATTGCATTATCAATATTGCTGGTCGGGGCGAGAGGATTCGAACCTCCGACCACTTGCACCCCATGCAAGTACGCTACCAGGCTGCGCTACGCCCCGAACTTTTGAATTATAACAGAGCAACAAAATACATAAAGAAAAGTTTTGCCTCAAATAAACAAACCCCATTCGCAATGGCAGAGGAACTCATATTCCTGGACGGCTGGTTAAGCAGTCAGCAGGAGAAAATGGGCAGCATGAAACCCGCTTATCGGAAGATAAAAACAGGACAGAAGATCAACTGCTGCACTATTGGCCAGCAGTCCATGCATTAAATCGCTTGTGTTAAATTGTGATTAGTAATAAAACTACAACTGCGGGATATTGCATGCAGGCGAGTCGGGGTATGGGGTATGAGCTATACTCCAGACGAGGCGGCTTTACTTGCAATAACCCGGGCAAATCCATCGAGGGAGAAGAAATATGGTTGCTGCTCTTGGTGGATGAAGCTGAAAACAAAACATACATTAGTGGGAAACAATTGGCAGCAGAAAGTAAATCATGACAGGCAAAAAAAAACACGCTAAACCAGAACACAGTCAGGAAACATTGCCCGAAGATCAAGTGCAGGTGGCTGATGTACATGCGCGCCTGATCGAACGTCCTGACGGCTTCTACTGGCAGGACAGGCATGCCGATAAATTGTACGGCCCCTTTGCAACCTCGCTGGAAGCGATGGAGGATATGCAATACCAGGATGATAGCGACTATGAAGAGGGCGAGTCGCTTCTTGAGGCAGAAGCGGAAATCGGTATTGCCGATTGGATTGACCCGGAAACAGGCGATCCGGCAGAAGGTTCAGCCCCCCATCTTAGCGACGAGTAATCCAGTGATGCAAACCCCGGCCCTACCGGGGGTACTTAACTCTCTGCGTTGACGTTTACGCTTAGAACTTGTCCGTAAATAACTGTGGGTGCGGATTCATCCGCACGGAATGGCGCAACATGGCCGCAACACGGGCGAATGAATTCGCCCCTACATAGAATTGCTTATTTACGGGCAAGTTCTTATAGGTTCGGCACACTTTATCCATGAATCCGTTCGCATTGAGCCTGTCGAAATGTGTACGGATTCATGTGCTTCGACATGCTCAGCACGAACGGTGGTTTAGTTTAATCCGTGCCGGATCAATAGTTAGTTTCGGCAGTCTTGGGAAACATTTTCAACGCCAGCCCGTACAACCCGACACCTGCCAGAACCACGGCATTGAATCCCAGATGTATCGCCAGCAAGGTGGCCAGGATGGCGCTCACCACCGAGGTGCAGGCGTTGATGCCCCACAGCCACGGCACGAGTTGCGGAGCAGTGCGCCCAACTTGTGCCAGTCCGAGTGGAAACGGCATGCCCATGAAGAACGCGAGGGGGGCGATGAGGATCAGAGAAATTATTATCTTGGCCCAGTCCGGCAGCGCGATCAGCGCCGCGAATAGTGCCGGCGACAGGGCGAGATATGCCACGGCGATGGCGGCGATAGCAGCCACGATGTATGGCGGCAACCGCCCTGCATGCTCCCAGCGTAATGCATAGCGGCTACCCAGCCCGGCGCATATCAGGAAAGCACCCAGCACGACTCCCACGGCGTAGAGAGGGTGACTGAGGAACAGGATGAATTTCTGGATGTAGGCGATTTCGATAAACATGAAGGCACAGCCGAGCAGCGCAAAATAGCTGGCCGCACGTCCGCGCCCGCTTGCGCCTGCCAGTTCGTTTTTACGCGCCAGCCATAGCGGCAGCAATATCAGCACCGCACTCACCAGCACGGCCTGCAGCAGGGTCGCCACGATTATCGGGTAGCCCCATTCCAGCAGCGGCATGCCGCCCAGTTCCCTGAGCCGGATGAATTCCGGCAGCGAGCGCCATTTGAAGAAATGGAAAAAATACGGGTTGTCGTCCGTGGCGGGAACTACGTTGAATTTGTAGCGTGCCAGGAAATCCTTGCTGTCTGCCCCGAGCAGCGCCAGCGCGCCTTCATAAAAATACGGCTGATCCAGCTGGTTGTAGCGGTTCACTTCGCCAGGCTTGATGCCGGGGAAATAGTCCGTGTCGAATGAGCGCGCCTTGCAGAATTCGCGGACGCGATCTATTTCCTGAGTACTGAATGCACCGTTCTTTACCAGCAGGGTGGCGGTTTTCCAGCCACGGATCAGCACTAGCTGTTCACCCGGATTGCTCACACCGGATTGCCGCAGGGCGGTGATCGCTGTGGCAAAAAGTTTGAGCGTGTCGCGCGGCGGCAGGCTGACCCAGCGTGTAAGCGCGAGCATGCCACCCGAGTTGAGGTGGCGCAGGTATTCGCGCAGCCCTTCCACGGTGTACAGATAGTTTTCGGAGAGCGCATACAGCCCCGCCGAGGAAGCGCCAAAAGAATCGAGCAGCGCCACCTGAATCAGGCCCCACGATGCGCCGCTTCCGGCGACGAAGCCGCGCGCTTCACCGACATGCGTGCTGACTCCCGGCAAGCTGTAGGGGCGACCGGAGTATGCACCGTAGCGCTGCTGCACCAACTCCACCATCTGCGGGTTGAGTTCCACCGCATCTACGTGTGAGGCATGATGGTAGTAGGCTTGCAGCAGGTCGGAGCCGCTACCTGCGCCCAGCACCAGCACGCTGGGTGCAGGCAGCAGATGGTAAGGCAGCGCGGAGGTGAGGAAATCCAGATAGGCGAGCGGCTCGCGCCGGCCATCGAAGCGCGTGATGGGCGAGAGCCCGTCGCCGTCGGTAAATACGCCGAGTTGCGGGGGGATGTCCATGGTGGCATTCAGGCTCATGCCCGGCGCATGACGGAACGGTACGCGGTTATTTTCCACTATTGTGAGCAGACCCAGCGGACTGTAATCCTGCTCCAGCGCGCGTGCTCCCTGCACGCGCAACGCTTGCGACAGATCCTTGTAATCCGACAGGCGCAATGCTTCTGCGGGAAACAGAAATAGAATTGCTGCGGCCATGCACGCCAGCGCTGCACCGGTTATTTTCTGCCACACCAGCGCGCCGGCCAGCAGCGCCAGCATGCAGAGCAGCTTCAATGCGGCCAGCGGCATCAGCGCATACAGCGCGAGGATGATGCCCATGCTGCCGAGGCCTGCGCCCGCGACGTCGGCAGTGTAGACATGGTGCGCCTTGGCGGGGAAGCACGTGAAGGTGAGGCAGACGCAAAGTGCGGCAAAGAAAAACGGCAGCACCAGCAGGGTATAAATATAAGCGAGGCGCAGCAGTTGCTTCGTGTCCCACAGGATTTCCAGCGGATTGAAGCCGATCTCCTGCACCGCAATAAAGCAAATGATGGCGCAGATTCCGAACAGCGCTGCCGCCGCCGCAAACACTTGCCGGTAGCGCGGCAGCATCCAGCTTTCCGCGACTGCGGCGAAGGCGCCCGCCGCGCCATATCCTAACAGCGCCACGCTGATGATCATGTAAGCAAAGTGATGCCACTGGATGATGGAGAGCATACGCGTGAGCAGGACTTCGTAGCCGATGGCGGCAGCGGAGAGGATGGAGAGCGGTAGCAGGGGCGGTTTCCCTGGAGTGGGCGTGCATGGATGAGACATGCGCCGCTCAGTGTTGTCCTGTCAACGGCACGAAGCTCACCGGCAATATCTGCCGGGTGGTGATTGCGCCATCCGGCCATTTTTCCACCAGCATCAGGTATTGGGTCATGAACTGTGCGCCCACCGGGATGACCATGCGCCCGCCGGGCTTGAGTTGTTGCAGCAACGGTGGCGGGATATGGCTTGCCGCCGCAGTGACCATGATGGAGTCAAACGGACCGTGCTCCGGCCAGCCATGATAACCGTCGCCTGCCCTGACTGTTATGTTGGCATAGCCCAGCTCCTTGAGGCGCGCCGCCGCATGGTGCGCGAGCGGTTCAATGATCTCGATGGTGTAAACGGTCTTGGCCAATTCTCCCATGATGGCCGCCTGATAGCCGGAACCGGTGCCGATCTCCAGCACCGTGTCACCGGGTTTAAGCTGCATCAGGTCGGTCATCAGCGCGACGATCAATGGCTGGGAAATCGTCTGGCCGTAGCCGATGGGCAGCGGACGATTGAGATAGGCGTCAGGAATCTGGTCTGCGGGTACAAAGCGGTGGCGCGGCACCTTGCGCATGGCCGCCAGCACACGGGCATCCAGCACCTGGCGTCCGGTGTGCGAGGAAATAGAGGCTATTTCGCCTTCCACCTCACGCAGCAATTCTGCACGGCGGGCGGTGAATTCATCTGCGGCAGAGGCGCTCAGCGCACAGGCCAGCAAACATGAAAAGATCAGTGATCGCGCCATGTCCGCCATCTCTTATCAAGACCTGGCTCGCATCGGGATAAGCGCTCAACGGTCATGGCGATCAGGTTACCTATGAATAATCAATCGCACGCCATGACCATCTCCCCCTCCCCAGCCCTCCCCCAAAGGGAGAAGGGGATAGAGACTCGCGCTTCGCGAGTTTCACGTCAATGCCGCCGCTGGTAAGTGCCGATCAGGTCGGATTGCGCAAGAACGTGGCCTTGTATCGCTTTCTCCAGCATGGCTTTGGTAGGCTGCTTCAGGTCGGGGAGCATGGCGTCCAGAGCATACAACTTGTGGAAATAGCGATGCTTGCCGACAGGCGGGCATGGCCCCCTGTAGCCGGTTCGCTTCCAGTCGCTAACACCCTGCAAGGTTCCGGGTGGCAGATCTTTTGCCGCCACACCTTCGGGCAAGCCGGTCGTATTGGGTGGGAGGTTATACAGCACCCAATGTACCCAGGTCATCCTGGGTGCCGCGGGATTGGGGGCGTCCGGGTCATCGACGATCAGTACCATGCTCTTCGTACCCGTCGGCGGTGCCGTCCATGAAAGCGGGGGAGAAATATCCTGGCCGTCGCAGGTATGGCGAGCGGGGATTACGCCATTATGAGGAAAGGATGGCGATGTGATGGTCAGAGGCATAACAACCTTCTCCTTGGCGTTAATGGGGGAGCCGGTTTCGGCTGCTATGGCGGAAATGCAAACGAGGGCTGCCACCAGACCTGCCATTGCCGCTTGATGTACGCGATGCATG
>JAQTOM010000048.1:7706-10582 GCA_028713345.1 Gallionellaceae bacterium
GATGGTCAGAGGCATAACAACCTTCTCCTTGGCGTTAATGGGGGAGCCGGTTTCGGCTGCTATGGCGGAAATGCAAACGAGGGCTGCCACCAGACCTGCCATTGCCGCTTGATGTACGCGATGCATGACTTACTCGGCAGGCAAGCCTTCGTGCCTCTCTGGACGCGGCTGGTGAGTCTTGATGTTGCCGCGTAGCTGGCGCACATAATCCTCAAGCTGGCGTTTGGCGGCATCGAAGGCGTCGCGCAAGGCCACAAAAACATCTTCGTGATGGTCGTGGTTGACCACAATTTCATGCCCCGGCACACTGATATCGATACGCACGTTGTACTGCTTGCCCTGATGATGGCGCTTGTGCGGCTCTTCCACTATGATCCGGCAGGAGGTGATGTGATTAAAGAACTCGTTGAGTTTCTCCGCCTTGTCACGTATGCGTTTTTCAAGCGCTTCCGAAGGGGCAATGCCGCGGATGGTAATTTGTAATGGAATTTGCATGACATCTCCTTTAATAAATCCAGGCTGGGCTAGCGGCGGCTCACCGCTTCTTTTTTCTGTTCGTATCGCACCAGCTTGGCGAGTTCGAACAATTCTTCTGAAAGTAATTCCAATAAATCATCCAGGGTAAGGATACCTACCAACCCGCCGCTCTCATTTACCACCGGCAAGCGCCGTACGCCTTTGCCGCGCATATATTGGATGGCCTCGAACACGCCGGTGCCTTCCTTTACCGTGGCGAGTTCGGGTGCCATGATGTCGCCCACCGTGATGACCAGGTGATCGAGTTCCGGAGCCATGACTTCCACCACAAGATCGCGGTCGGTGATGATGCCCACAGGAATTCTGATGCCGTTGCGTTCTTCTACCACCAGCACATTGCCAACGTGGTGCTGGCGCATGAGTTTGGCTGCTTCCAGAACGGTATCGTCACGCCGCACGATGATGACGTCGCGGCTGCAAATCTCACTTATAGGCATGATGCTCTCCATTCTATTTTTGATTGCTTACCCCAAGTGGTGCAATGGGAGTTGTCACCCGGAATTTTTCTTGCCGTTAACCGAAAAATGATAATAGGCCGCGTCCAGGTAGCGTGTGACATCCGTGATTTCTTCTTCACTCCAGCCAAGATCGGTATTGGCCTGCCAGCGGCGCACTTGAGCTTTCAAACTGCGCCTGTCGGTTGCCAGTTTATTCTCACGCCAATGAACTTTCGAGGTATGGCATGCGTTGCAGTGCGTCAAATAAAGCAGTTCACCCCGAGCCTCACTTTCTTTCATTTGTGCCTGCGCCGATGTATGCACACCCCAAAACAGGCATAGTGCACAGGCCAATTTTTTTAAGATTAGCATGGAGACGCCTTGGAGGCCCAACCTGTTTGGCTGTGTTTGCACTTTCAATGTGTCCAGTTTACACGCAACAGATTTTCCTCATTGTTGTAGTGAAACTTCAGCTCACCCTGATAGGCATGATGCAAAGCCTCGCCAATACCACGGGCGAGATGTGGATCGGTGGTGCTCACCAGCATCCCGCCGTTTTTTGTTTCCTCCACTGCCATGATGCGTTGGAGCGGGTGTTCTGACCGCTCGCGTTTCTCCACGTTGCGCACGAGATGCATGATTTCGTCACGGTGGCTGCGAATAAAATCACCTTCCAGGACAAGGAAACCGGCTGGATAATCGTCGTGTATGCGGTGGCAGGCGGGGCAGGTTTCCTGATGCGCACCTGCCGGAGCCTGTAGCCACTGCCAGCGCCCTGTGTGGAATACCGCGCCGCATTGCGGGCAGACGGTCGGTTCCGGCAGCTTGCCTTTTGATTTATAGGCATCATGCACATGCTCCTGCAACAGATGCTCGCTTCTGGTTTTATTGAAACCAGTGGAAGTGGCTGATTTACTCATGACATGTTTCCTTTATTGAATCGGCACGGTGAAGCATCAACTCCATTCATGCCGGGCGTGTTTACGTTGCAGGAGAGGGCTCCCGTTCTTTTGCCGATCCGCAGGCCATTTCAGAAATCAAGTGCTGGCTATCCTGCTGGTATATTTCTTCTACCTCACTTGGATAGTCTTTTCTGGTAAAGCGAACCATTGACTCATTGCTGCTGTTATGGACAGGCATATTCTGGCTCAGGTTATTCACAACTGTTCCTCCTCTGGTTGACCGCGTGACTGGGTGATCTACAAAGAGCAGGCTGTCCATGCCGGGTTGTTTATGGAAGCCCTGTTCTTCACACACCTTACTTGATCTGTATCTGCCTGGCGCCATTCCCGTTTTTCTTTGGCAACGTCAGTTCCAATACACCATTGTCATACTTGGCCTGGACTTTAGACTCGTCCACATTGCTGTCCAGGCTGAAGCTGCGGTAGCTTGATCCCTGATAGCACTCGCGGCATATGGTCTTTTCGCCTTTCTTTTCCTCCTTCTCCTGCTTGACCTCGGCGCTGATGGTGACCCGGTTGCCATCCACATTTACCTTGATATCCTCTTTCTTCACGCCCGGTATTTCGGCGCGGACAGAATACGACTTGCCGTTTTCGGTCAGATTAATCTTGATCCGGGGAGCCGCCTCCATTTCCCCCGCAAACGGGCTTACCCAGAAACCCTTGAACCAGTCATCATTGCGGAATGGGTCGAAGCGGGCGAGGTTGCTGAATGGGCTAAAGCGGGTAAGGTTGCTCATGGTGACTCTCCTTGGGTCGGTGTCGGTAACGTCGGTTAATGTTAATAAATACGGTCATGAAATATCTAGCGCAGCCAGACGGCACGCAGCTTGAGGCAATTCTTGCGCCACTCGCATTGTTCCGCGCAGTTATAACGCTTGTCGGTTGAGAAACAAGGCTCTTCGCCGCGCTGCCTTTGGATCGCCCTGATAGCCGAAGC
>JAQTOM010000048.1:10682-13602 GCA_028713345.1 Gallionellaceae bacterium
GCGCGCTGAATCATGATTTCACTGCCATGCATGCTGAATATCAGGATGCGCGCATTGGAATTCTGGCACTTGATGCGGCGGATGGTTTCCAAGCCACCGATGCCCGGCATACTGAGATCGAGAACCACCACGTCCGGCACATATTCCTTGTAGTGGACGCAGCCTGTCTCGCCGTCGTCGGCTTCCGCCACCACGCGGATGTCCGGCGTACTTTCCAGCAAGCGGCGGTAACCATCGCGCACCACCGGATGGTCGTCCACCAGCAACACCGTAATTGGCTTAGGGTCCGTTTTGCTCATGCTTTCCTTCGTTCATAATTTTCTCCCATCTGCTTCAGCGGTAGCCTGACGCTGATGCGCACCCCCTGCCCAGGCGCGCTGACAAGATCAAACTTGCCCCCTGCCGCAATTACCCGCTCGCGCATTCCCAGTATTCCCGTCCCCCTGGTCGGCTGGCCGACATCAAAACCTGTACCGTCATCTTCGATGCTCAACAATATGGCGTCGGCATCGCGAGTCTCACCCTGCACCCGGCACAGCCGCAACGAAACCCGGTTGGCCTGTGCGTATTTGGCGGCATTGCTGAGTGCCTCCTGAGCGAGACGGTATATCGTGATATTGAGGTTCTCACCCAAGTCGCTGAGATCATCTTCCAGCACAAAATCGCAGGCAAAACCGAGATGCGGCTGGCACCACTGCTTTTTCAGTTCACGCAGGCTATCCGCCAGCCCGAGCGCATCCAGCAGACTGGGGCGCAAATTATGCACCATGCGGTGGATCACTTCATGCATCGTGCTGGCGCTTTCGCTGATGGCCTGGGCGCTATTATGTATTGGGGAGGCAGCGCCGGCAATGCTGTCAATCGCGTGTGCTTCCGCCTGGATGGCGGTGAGCCATTGGCCAAGTTCATCATGCAACTCGCTGGCGAGATGACGGCGCTCCTTTTCCTGCATGCTAAACATGCGGCGGGTGAGCGCGCGGTTCTGCCGCAACAATTCCCGGGTGAGTTGTTCAGCTTCCCGTATCTTGCTGATGTCGGTGTGTGTGCCGATCATGCGCAGCGGCCTGTCACCGGCAGCCCGTTCCACCACCATGCCACGGACCAGCATCCATTTCCAACCGCCGTCCTTGCAGCGCATACGGTATTCGGCGGTATAGAGCGTCCTCTTGCCGTCCAGATATGCTTCCAATTCCTGCATCGCATGGTGCATATCTTCTACATTGACACGATCCTTCCACTCATTGAGGCTGCTCCAGGCCTCGTTTCCCGCATAGCCCAGCATTTCCTTATAGCGCTCAGAAAATATAACCTTGCCAGTCTGCATGTCCCAATCCCATACCCCGTCACCGGCTCCTTCCAGCGCAAACTTCCAGCGGAATTCGCTCTCGCGCAATTCTTCCTCGGCCTGCCTGCGCTGGGTAATGTCGACCTTCAGGCAAACATAATTGACAGCGTTGCCTGCCGCATCGGTTACGGGCGCGATGTGCGCTTCCTCCCAATACAGCTCCCCATTCTTGCGCTTGTTGATGAATTCCCCATGCCAGACCTGGCCGCTGTTAATCTTGCTCCACAAGTCCGCATAAACTTCTTTTGGCGTCTGCCCTGACTGGAGCATACGCGGGTTTTGTCCAATCACTTCTGCAGCAGCATACCCCGTGACTTCTGTGAAGTGCGGATTGACATACTGGATATTGGCATCCGCATCGGCAATGACTACCGAAATCGGGCTTTGTTCGATTGCCGTGTACAGCGTGAACAAGTTTTGTTCCACCTGTTTGCGTTCGGTAATGTCGCGTACAAGGACAATGAAGCGCGGTTGGTCTGCATGAATGCCCATCTTGCGGGCAACGGACAACTCAAACCACTTGCGTTCCTGTCCTAGCGTCAGCTCGTATTGCCGACCCGTGGAGTTCCCATTCTCGTTGGCCTCCTGCAAGGCTGTCAGGCAAACGGTGACAACCTCCGGCGACAGGACTTCAGATAATCGCCTGCCTAGGAAAATCTCGGGCGGCACCGCCAGCAAATCAGCACGCGAAGTCTTGTAGTTGTAGATATGCCCGTCAAGCCCCCACTCAAACAGTAAGTCTGGGATGGCATTCAGTATGCCATCCAGCTCGATCTGGACGGCAAGCAGATTTAGTTCAATCTGTTTGCGCTCGGTGATGTCTATCACTACCAAGAAATTGTCATTCCCTGATTGCTCAGCTATCGCCTCGATCAGCACAAATGCCGCACCGCCGTCTGCAGTTATAAGCTCGACCTCGCAGCTTGCCTTGGCTTGTTCGCCGGGTATTTTGTTTATAAACGTATTGAAAGTGTGTTGTGACCGGGCGGCAACAAAATTTTTAAACCGCTGGCCAATCAATTTTGCGCGCTCAACCTTCAATATCCTGGCTGCGGCAAGATTGGCCTTGCTGATATTGCCCTGGCTCTCCAGTGTGAAGTAGCCAACTGGGGCAAAATCATACAGCCCGGTATAACGTTGCAAGGCTGTTTCGGCTTCCAACCTGGCCTGACGCAGTTCCTCGTTCTGCATCTCCAGTTCGACCTGGTGAACTTGCAATTCGTGCAGCAGCCTGTGCGCGGCCTCGGTACTGGGGATAGCATCCTTGTGTCCAGCATTCACTTTCAGTTGCGCTTCCGCACGGCAGCGCGGATTGGTTGCGTCTGTCGAGTTATCAGGATTTTTTTTCATATTTTCATCCATTCAACCAGGCCATTATAATGAAGAAGTCCAATTTGCCGGTTATACACCTCGCCGCGAGGGAGAGGGGATGGCCCATGTAAATCAATATATAGGTTCGGCACACTTTATCCATGAATCCGTTCGCATTGAGCCTGTCGAAATGTGTACGGATTCATGTGCTTCGACATGCTCAGCACGAACGGTGGTTTAGTTTAATCCGTGCCGGATCAATAG
>JAQTOM010000003.1:0-25938 GCA_028713345.1 Gallionellaceae bacterium
GGTGCACGTCTGGCAGGCAATACACTTGTTCAGGTCAAAAAACATCGCGATTTGACGCTTTGGCCTGTTGCCTTCGTAGGGATATTCCATATCCCTGCCTAGTTGCCAGTTTTTAACTGTTGCCATTGTAAGTTCACCTTCTCGATATCATTTTAATTTAAGTCCGCCGCCCTGATTCAAGGCGGCGGCCGCACACCTTTACACTTAGCCGAAATAACCGCCCTTGAGATACTTCTTCATCGCTTCATTCTCATAGGTTATCCGGTAGCCCTGAGCAGCGACTCTCCAGATTCCGCCATTCAGGCCGCCTTTTTCACACAACGCTATCTTCACGAACGACTCCTTGGGGGCGCCATTGGCACAGTTAACATCCGCCTCCATGCCCTTGACTATTTCCTGGCCCATTTGTGTCTTGAAAGACAGCGAGTCAGTCATCAGGGTTGGCGAGAGCCATGCCCGCGTACAACTCTGGTGACTTCCGTTCCTGTACATCGCCTGGTAGTTGGTTCTCGGATTCCTGGCCAGTCCATCGGCCCGGGTCTTCGCCCCTTCCACGCTGCCATATGTGGCTCCGTACGCATTGTGGTACATCCTGATGGTTCCGGGGGAGATGCCGCCATAGTACCTGGCCCTGACCTTGAACCTGGCGAGCTCATGCTCCGGAGTTCCCTCTTTCCATCCCCTGTAAGGCCTGTCGCCGGGGTCGGCATCCACCCAGATATAGTCGCCCTCATCGATGCCGAACATCTTGGCATCATTCGGATTGATGTCCGCGAAACCCTCGCCGGTTGACGGCGTTCTCTTGTCGTGGCGGTGAATATCGCCGAACGGCCCCCACCACAGGGTCATCAAATCCGTATCGATCGGTGTGGTGTGCGCGCCGTGCCGGTACTTGGGCGTGTTGAAGCAGAAGCTATACCCGTACGGCTTGAGCGGGTGGGTTGTCTTCATCAACTCCGCCGTGGTCAGCACCACGTTTCTTCCCTGCCTGTTATCGGCAATGGTGAGACTGTTTCCATTCCTCTCCAGGCCATAGCTCTCGGGCGAGGCCATGAGGGCTTGGGCGCGGGACTTGCCGATGATGACATTCGGCTCAAACCGGGTCGAGTCTACAGGCTCGCGGTACACCGGCAGGTTCTCGCCGGCTTCGATGAATCTGGCGTCATCCTTGTAGAATTCCAGCCTTCCGGTCTTCGTGGCCCATGGCGTGCCTTCTCCTTTTTTTGCATCGCCATTGTTTTCCCAGCCTGTCTGCTCCCAGCCGCTGACCCGTGGATAGGTGCGGTTCATCATCAGTGCAGGAACACCCTTCAGCGCCTTGTTTCTTACCTCGATAACGTTGTATCCCCTGGTAGGCTGGCTGCCATTGACAATGCGCTGCAAATAAACCTCGGTATCTTTGGATGGATCGGTGCCTGCCGGACCCACAAAATGCCAGTAGTCAGCAAATTTCTTGTCTCCGGTAACCTGCGCCAGCGCCCTGGAGATTCCGGCATACACCTCCACGTCACCCCTGGTGTCATGTACCCTCTTCATCGGGGTAACAGGCTGAGTAAACACGAACGAGTTGGTGCAGGAACCGGACATATCGGTGTGCTTGGTCTCCATCCAGCTATCGACACCCCAGACGATGTCGGAATACTCACAGGAAGCGGACCAGCTCCAGTCACTGTACATCACCAGTTCCCATTTGGGCATGGTATTGATCACCAGATCATAGTGACCTTTTGAATTGCCGATGGAAGAGTTGGAATTCGTTTGAAACATCGACTTGGTCGGAGCCGGCATGTGTCCCGGGTCGGTGAGCAGCCTGTTGCCAACCCTCAGCGGACGGTCGCCATAGTTATAGAAGTGGGCCGACTCATCATGGGAATAATGTCTCATCTTTGCCGTGCCTACCTTGCGATCCTTCACATTGGCCATTTGCGGCGCGGTCAATTGCGGATTGAACGGATCTTCCAGCAGGTACTGCCCCAATGCACCGTAAAGCGAGTTGCGGTAGTTACCCGTAAAGTTACCGATGGAGCAGCCGCCTATATGCCCGATGTTGTCGGTCAGCGCCGCGACCAGCAGGAGTGCGCGGTCAAACAGGTGCATGTTGAAGTAATGGTTGTTGCCGGCGCCGGTGGCGATGATCCCCTTGCCCCTGTGCGCCGCCAGCATGTGGGCAACATCGTAAATCGCTTCCTTCGGTGCTGCAGTGAGGGCAGACGTGTTGTCCGGCGAGAACTCGTCCAGATATTCCTTCACCAACTGGAATACAGGCACAACCTTGACCAATTTCCCGGTGGACAGCAGCTTGACCTGGAAACCTCCGGTAAGTGCCGGCTCGACTCCTGCACCCGCGAATTGCGCACCACACTTGTCCCTCGACAACGGGACGGCCTTGTCTGTTTTCTTGTCCCATACCACGGCATCGCCCCACTCCTTGCGCAGGGTTTCCCTGACGATGGCAGTATCATGGAACGCTGCCAGCTGAAGAGCATCCTTATCCCCGATCACCTTGATATGGTGCGAGAGTTCGGCCTGCTTGTAGCCTTCGATGAAGTCCGATGCCTTCAGGTTGGTCCAGGTATCCGTCCTGACCAGCAGCGGCATGTCGGTATTGGCCAGCAAATATTTTTCATCGTACAACTTCTCATTGATCAGTATATTGGCCAGACCCAGGGCAAAGGCGCAGTCGGTTCCCGGACGGATGATGATGACATCGTCCGCCTTGTTGGCCGTGGCGTGGTAATCGATGGTGATGTCTACAACATGTGCGCCCTTGAGCCTGGACTCGGTTATCCAGTGGACGTCCGGCATCTTGGTGGCGAGCAGGTTGGTACCCATGAGCAGGATAACCTTGGCGTGCTCCATCGTGGCAAGGTCATAGTCCAAATTCATGTGGCCGGAGGTCATCGGTATTCCCGGCCCCAGGTCGGTGTGCCAGGTATAGCTGTCCAGTGCTTTTGCGCCATGCGCTTCTTCCGGACCCACTTTCCTGACACTGGCATCCAGCAAGGCCATCATGTTTGCCATGCGCTTTTGGCCATATATGCGTACGATGCCGAGCAGCGCCATGGCACCACGGAATTTCATGGTCTGCACGCCTGCACCGTGCATGGAATGGATCATGTCATGGTCATAGCCCTGCTTTTCCAGCAGCTTGGCACCGCTCTCGCCGGAATAGGTCACGGCGATGTTGTGCAATGTTTTAGCGGCCAGCATGAACGCCTCATCCCAAGGCAGCTTGATGAAAGGCTCTTTGCCGCGTTGCAGATATTTCTTTTCCGGGAAACCGTTTGGATCATTCCGCGGGTACCCTGCATCCGCCCACTCCTTGAATCCCTTTCTTACCATTGCGCCCTTGGGCCTCCTGTCGGAATAAACCCTCCTGGCCAATACAATCCCCTTGTTGCAGCAGCGCGGATCCCATCTGTGGCTGGCCTTTCTCCCGTCCTGGTCTACCGCATCACCGTAGCCGTACGAGGGCGAGATGCGGACAACCACGTCATTCTTTACGTGGGCCTTGAGCAGGCAGTTGTGCGTATCGTTCGGTATGCACAGAAATATAAAATTGCTGTCCTCAGTGAACATATCCCTGTAGACCTTTTCCCAATCCCTGCTTGGGTAGGCCTTGAGAGGATTGTCCACTACAACAGGCGTCAGAAATGAGGATGCGGCAAAGGCCCTGTTGGCCATCGCCAAGAGCCCGGCGGTAGCAGACAGTTTGAGAAAGCTGCGCCTGCCAAAATTATTCTTTAATTCCTTCATCAGTTATCCCCTAATAATTAATTGAAATTACTGCCCGGTGTTTACTTAAACACCACAACAAAAACCTTCAACAAAACGCCAGGCACTCGCATCCATAAAGCAACGCGATTGTGCAGATAAATTATGAAAATAAAAATCAGCGAAAGCTGATTTTGGGGTAGGAAGAAACGCGGGGATGAAATAGGAATTATCTTATCGGCTGCTGGTCTTAACGGGCATGGCGGCACCGTCATTCCGGGAAATGAGACTCCTTCGCACCATGACCATCTCCCTCTCCCCAGCCCTGATGGAACTGCTAGCCATCCGACTAAGCCCGCAAGCGGGCAAGTCGTCGGTTATCGCTGCGCTAATTAAAATTCGTCAGGCGTGTCAACAAATCCATGCATGAGCGCATAGCGCACCAGGCTGGTTATGTTTGAAAGATTCATTTTCTGCATGATGTGGGTCTTGTGGGTGCTTACGGTTTTCACGCTCAAATTGAGCTCGTTCGCAATTTCGGTGACCCCACTGCCGGCGGCAAGCAGCTTGAATATCTGGAATTCCCGTTCGGACAGCAAGGAGTGCGGCAGGAATACGCTGCTTGTGATGCTGTCCATTGCCATTATTTCAGTTGCTTCCGGACTTAAATATATTCCCCCGCCAGCCACCTTGCGCAACGCCTGCACCAGCTTCGACGAGGCGCTGGCCTTGCACAGGTAGCCCGAAGCGCCGGCCCGCATGGCGTGGCCTGCATATTGTTTCTCCTTGTGCATGCTGAGCACAAGAATGGGCAGCCGGGGTTTCTCGTCTTTGATTTGCCTGATCAGTTCAATGCCGCTCTTGCCGGGCATGGACATATCGAGCAACACCACATCAAACTCCTGGTGGCGGATTTTGTTTAATGTGCCGGGTCCATCGTCCGCCTCACCGGCCACGCACATGTCGCCGCAACCGGCCAGAATCTGCTTCAGCCCGTCGCGCATGATGGCATGGTCATCCGCTATCAGGATCCTGATCACTGCGTATATTCCTTCACACACTTTGGAACACTGGCCTCAATCCGGACACCCGACCCCGGTTCAGTGGAAATATTCAGCGTTCCGCCAAGCATCTTGACGCGTTCACGCATTCCCAGCAGGCCATAGGTCTTCTTATTAACATCCTGACCGAGTGAAAGCCCGCGTCCATTGTCCTGCACAATCAACAAAATCTGATCCTCCAGCTCTTGCAGATAAACGGTTACCAGGCTGGCGCCGGAATGACGCGTTACATTGGTCAGCGATTCCTGAACAATACGGAATAATGCGGTCGCTACCTTGTCATCCGTTCCGGAGGTTAAAGGATTCATAAAAAGTTTAACGGGTATGCCCGTCCGCTCGGAAAATTCCGTCACATAGTTTTCTATTGCGGCAGCCAACCCGAGATCATCCAGCATGCCGGGACGCAAGTCCTCCGAGATGCGGTGAATAACATCCACCGTGCCATTCACCATGGCGCTCATGGACAGCAGCTTATCCCTGATGCGACCCTCTTGTGTATCCATATTTTCGCTTATCCAGTTCAGGTCGAAACACAGTGCTGTCATGGTCTGCCCCAGCTCATCATGCAGCTCACGGGCGATATGCTTCCGTTCTTCCTCCACTGCCGCCTGCATAAACATTGACAACTCTTCCAACTGGTTGCGTGACTCGATTAATTCCCGGTTCATTATCCGCGCTTCTTGCAGGGCGCGTTCACGCCCATGCACCAGAAACCAGGTCAGCAACGCAAATTGCAAGCTCGCCCCGATACCTGCAAAGGCGACGAATCCCGGCTTTCCCCTGTCCAGCAATGCCTCAAAATTGGGGAGCGAGTGGATTGCCACAGTCCAGGTGTGGCCGGCGATATCGAGGCTATTGACAGTTTTAAAACGAGCGTCCGATAACTTACTCCTGGCGTGGTGTGCATCGGAGTCATACATTACCGCCTCGTCCGATAGTTCTTTACCGTCATAGACTTCGATATCAATCTCGGTAGCCAGTTCGCCGAAAATACCCACCATCAGGTTGTCCATGCGGAACGGCGCATACACCCAGCCGATTATGTTGGCGCGGCGCTCCGCAAGGGTGCCATGCGGTGCACCGTACTTGTAGATGGGCAGATACATCAGGAAGCCGGCCTGTGCTTCTTTGTCGGTTTCCAGTTCCACCACCAACCTTATTTTGCTTGAGATGGCCGCCTTGCCTGAATCGCGCGCCCGCTCCATGGCGGTGCGGCGCAGCCTCGAAGCGGAATCACCAGTTCGCGGATACTCCTCGTCGGAATACATGTCATACCCGAAGGCACGCCGGTTGCGCTCGTTAAACGGCTCGATGTAGATGACGGAAGTGTAGATGTCGCGCTCCCCATCGGGCTTGATGGCATATGCGGGGAAACCCTCTTTACGGATAGCGGCAATGTGCTTGTCCCTGGCTGTTTTGGGCACGATCAGCGCAAAGCCCACGCCCTGGATGCCGGGATAATTTTCCTCCAGCTTCAGCCTTTCGACATAGTCGCGGAATTCATTGCGCTTAACGATATGGTCATGGGCGAATAAACCATCCACCCCGCGCAACACCTGCTCATAAGCCTGCATTCGCTGCTCGATATAACCGTGGATGGGACGCACGCGCAAATCGAAACGGGATTGCAGCTCCTGCGTGGCATTTTGCCGCGCGTCCTTCCACAAATTGTATGTAACAGTGAGGGTAATGGCCAGCACCGCCCACGGCAGAAAGCGGGCAAGCCATGCCTGTATGCGCTGAAAATGAGAGGAAGCGGTAAGCAAAGGGGTTGGAAGGGGCATTACGTTAATCAGGCTGTGACCTCTGGATATTCTAAGCGCTACCGTGACAGATGTGCAAAATAAATGCCGGGATGCATCTTATGGCCCGGGCGCAGGTGGAACTTTTTCCTTTTGTGTTTTTACTTGGTCCGACTGAGCAACACCGCGACTTCGTCGTCAGACAGCAGTTCTGCGGGCAGTGCTTTTGCCACGGTCACCGCGGCTACTTTAAAGCTGCTGCAGTTCCCTGCCAAATGACCGCTTACGCAAAACTTTACGCCCTTAGCAATCCATGCTCCCCAACGGTTTTACATTTTCTCCCCGATTTGGTTTAAGCTTATTGTCACTGCAAAGCCAACCAACGGAGGCACCATGTCCAGCAACATCACGCTTTTCTCACCCATCCAGCTTGGCCCCTACACTTTATCCAACCGCATGGCGATGGCGCCGATGACGCGCAACCGCGCCGGCGAAGGCAATGTCCCGCAGCCGCTCAATGCCGAATACTACACGCAGCGCGCCAGTGCCGGGCTGATTATTACCGAGGGTTCGCAGATTGCCGCAGATGCGGTGGGTTATCCCGCCACACCCGGCATCCACAGCGCTGCGCAGGTTGCAGGCTGGAAGAGCGTAACCGATGCGGTGCACGCCAAGGGCGGACATATTTTCCTGCAACTATGGCATTGCGGGCGCGTTTCGCATTCATCCATGCTGCCCGGCGGCAAACTGCCGATCGCGCCTTCCGCACTCAAGCTGCCCGGCCAGACATTCACCTATCAGGGGATGCAGGATTATGAAACGCCGCATGCACTCGATCTCCCGGAAATTCCCGCGATCATCGGGCAATACCGCGATGCCGCGAACAGCGCGCTGGCTGCCGGTTTCGACGGTGTGGAAATCCACGGTGCCAACGGTTATCTGCTCGACCAGTTCCTGCGCGACGGTTCCAATAAACGCACCGATGCTTACGGCGGCTCACCGGCAAACCGTGCGCGGCTGGCGCTGGAAGTAACCGGGGCAGTATGTTCCGTGTGGGGCGCAAACCGTGTGGGCATCCGGCTTTCCCCGTTGCAGCCGTTCAATGATATGCGCGACTCCAATCCTGAAGCGACATTCAGTTATGCGGTCGAACAGCTCAACCGTTTTGGCCTCGCCTATCTGCACGTCACCGAAATGGGCAAGGAGAAGCCCGGGGCGGCAGGCCCCGCATTCGACCTCGGCAAGCTGCGCAAAATCTGGAAGGGCGTATACATGACCAATGGCGGCTATGACCTGGCACGCGCCAATGCCGCGCTCGGCGCCAATGCGGCGGACATGGTATCGTTCGGCGCGCCGTTTCTCGCCAATCCCGATCTGCCTGCGCGCCTATCCAGGGGTGCGCCGCTTAACACGCCCGATCCGGCGACGTTCTACGGCGGTAGTGAAAAAGGTTACACCGACTACCCGTTTTTGTAGCTTGCTGCATGCTCCTTGAAGGCAGTCTCTAGACTCCGTGGAGCATGACCCCTTCAGCTACTCCAACTTGGAGCCGTCCTTCATGATGATATCAGGCCTTCCCTGACTGTTGAGCCTGAGCACCGCGTTTGACTCTGCTCCTTTTTTATCAAAATCGACACGTATTTTGCCATCCACCATCTCGGCAAAAAGTTCGATATCTTCAAAAGTCTTTATTTCCTGATAATCATCCGTTGGCTCTGTCATGGTTTCTCCCTCCCGAATTAATTAACAACCTTCGCCTGAAGGCGCAGGGTTCACGCATCCCCAGTGCGAGTCTTAAAAGCCCAGATGGCGTATGCAGGCGCCGCATTTACTAACACGGCCCCGAACCATCACCTAAACAAAAACGGCTCACATCGCTGAGAGCCGCATATCTCCTGGTGCTGATGAGGTGAATCGAACACCCGACCTACTGATTACGAATCAGTTGCTCTACCGACTGAGCTACATCAGCAAACTCGCGGATTATAAGCCCTTCACTGGCGCGGGGCAATTTTACCGGACAGGCGAGGTGTTTCCTGCCTGACCTCATGATTCAAGGAAATCAGTCAGGATTCTCACGCACGGTCAAGTGCCTTGGGCAGCGGGAACATTACGTTTTCGCTGATGCCGGGCAATTCCTGTACGCTCGTGGCGCCCAATTGCTTCAGCCGCGCAATGACCTCCTGCACCAGCACCTCCGGTGCGGAGGCTCCTGCGGTGATACCCACATGCTTTTTTCCAGACAGCCATTCCGCCTGCACCTCGTTTGCATTGTCCACCAGGTAGGCAGGCACCTTCATATTGTGCGCCACTTCGCGCAGGCGATTCGAGTTGGAACTGTTGATCGAACCCACCACGATCACTACATCGCATTGTCTGGCCATCAGCTTGACCGCATCCTGGCGGTTTTGTGTGGCATAACAGATGTCGTCCTTCCGGGGGCCGGTGATGGCAGGGAAGCGCGCCTTGAGCGCGGCGACGATGGTGCTGGCGTCATCCATGGACAGCGTGGTCTGGGTGACGAAGGCGAGATTATTTTCATCCTCCACCGCAAGGCGCTGCACATCGGCGGGCGATTCCACCAGATACATGCCGCCGCTGCTCTGCCCCATGGTGCCTTCCACTTCCGGATGCCCGGCATGGCCGATCATGATGATCTCCTTGCCCTGCTCGCGCAGGCGCGCGACTTCGACATGCACCTTGGTCACCAGCGGGCAGGTGGCGTCAAACACCGTCAGCCCGCGCGCCGCCGCCTCCCTGCGCACCGCCTGCGATACGCCGTGCGCGCTGAAAATCAGGATGCTGCCGGGTGGCACGTCGGCCAGGTCTTCAATGAACACCGCGCCCTTCTGCCGCAAGTTGTTTACCACAAACTTGTTATGCACCACTTCGTGCCGCACGTAGATGGGCGCGCCATGCAGCGCCAGCGCGCGCTCGACGATTTCGATGGCGCGGTCAACACCGGCGCAGAAGCCGCGTGGGTTGGCCAGAAACAGTTCCATCAGGCTTGCTCCGGTTTGTTTATAAAGCTATCCAGCAACAGCAGCGCCGCGCCGCAAGTGATGGCGGAGTCTGCAACATTGAATGCCGGAAAATGATATCCGTTCCAGTGAAAATCCAGGAAGTCCACCACGTAGCCGTAAGCGATGCGGTCAACCAGATTGCCGAGCGCGCCGCCCAATATCAATGCCAGCGCCAAGCAAAACAATTTCTGCTGCGGATGCCGGCGCAACAGCCAGGTAATCCACACCGAGGCAACCACGGCGATGCCGCTGAACATCCAGCGCTGCCAGCCACCCGCGTCGTTGAGCATGCTGAACGCGGCGCCCTTGTTGTGCGCCAGCACCAGGCTGAAGAAGCCTGTCACGGGCAGGCTTTCACCATAGATAAAATGGCTGTTTATTCCCGACTTGCTGATCTGGTCGAGAACGATCACCAGCGCGCTCAACCCGAGCCAGCGCATCATGCACAGCTCCCCACTATCTGTCGCGTCATTCCCGCGCAGGCGGGAATCCAGTTGATTAAAATATACCCCGCAAAGCGGGGCAATATGACTGCTTTGCTCGCTTCGCGGAATGTCTTATTGCTGGATTCCCGCCTGCGCGGGAATGACGGGTCACGCATAACGGCGCGCCTCGTTTTCTGCATCATCCTCATCAACACAAGAAACGCAACGACCGCACAGGGCGGGATGGTTGGTGTTGCTGCCCACGTCGGCACGATAGTGCCAGCAGCGTTCGCACTTGATGTGCGTGCTCGGTGTCACTTTGATGTGAAAATATTCACCCTCAACCTGCCGATGCAGTGTGGCGCGCGAAGTGATAAATACAAACTTCAAGTCTTCTCCGAGACGGCTCAACGATTCGTAGGTTGCCCCTGCCGCGTAAATATCCAGCTCTGCCTGTAACGACGATCCCAGCAAACCTTGTGCGCGCTTCTCCTCGATATGTTTATTCGCGAGCTCTCTGGCTTTGCGGACATTGGACCAGTCATTGCCAAAATTCTCGCCTTCACTGCTTTCCGGCAGTTCATACCATGCGTCTTCAAATACGCTCCTGTCTTGTTTACCCGTCAGCGTTTCCCACACTTCTTCGCCGGTAAAGCTGAGTATCGGCGCCATCAGGCGCACCAGGCTGTGGGTGATGTGGTACAGCGCATTCTGCGCCGAGCGGCGCGCGGCGGAATTCTCGCCTGCGGTGTAGAGGCGGTCTTTCAGGATGTCGAGATAGAAACCGCCCAGCTCTTCCGAGCAGAAACCTTGCAGTTGCTGCACCACCAGATGGAACTCATAGCGCTCGTAATTCGCGCACATGCCGTCCTGCAACTGCCGCATCAGCGCCAGCGCATAACGGTCGATCTCCAGCCACCGCTCAACCGGCATGGCGTCGCGTTGCGCATCGAAGTCGGCGATGTTCGCCAGCAGGAAGCGCAGCGTATTGCGGATGCGGCGATAGCCGTCCGTCACGCGCTTGAGTATCTCGTCCGAGATGGTCAGCTCGCCGGAATAATCGGTGGAGGCCACCCACAGGCGCAGGATGTCGGCGCCCAGCGTGTCGAAAATCTTCTGCGGCGCGATCACATTGCCCCTGGACTTGCTCATCTTGTGGCCGCAGCCATCCACCACGAAACCGTGCGTGAGCAGCGCGTCATACGGCGCACGGGTATTGATAGCGCAGGCGGTGAGCAGTGAGGACTGGAACCAGCCGCGATGCTGGTCCGAGCCTTCCAGGTACAAGTCTGCGGGAAAGTGCAGGTCTTCGCGGCGGCGCAACACCGACGCATGCGTGACGCCGGAATCGAACCACACGTCCAGCGTGTCGGTCAGCTTGCGGTAATGCGCCGCGTCGTGGCCCAGCAGTTTCTTGATGTTCGGTTGCTCCTCGACATCCAGCGAAAACCATGCCTCGATGCCCTGCCGCTCGACCAGCCTGGCAACCTCTTCCAGCAACTCCAGCGTGTGCGGGTGCTCGTGCATGGTCTCGCGATGCACGAAAATCGGCATCGGCACACCCCAGTTGCGCTGGCGCGATACGCACCAGTCGGGGCGGTTCCTGATCATCGCCTCGAGGCGGGCGCGTCCCCATGCGGGGAAAAACTCTGTGGCTGCGACAGCCTGGTTGGCAAGGTCGCGTAAACCCTCTCCCCCAGCCCCTCTCCCGCTTGCGGGAGAGGGTGGCACGGCGCTTGTCGACGTGTCGGGAGAGGGGTGTTTTTCCATGCCGATAAACCACTGCGGCGTGGAGCGGAAGATGATCGGCGTCTTGTGGCGCCAGCAATGCGGGTAGCTGTGCTTGAGCTTCTCGACAAGCAGCAGGTGTCCGCTCGCCTTGATCGCCTCGATCACCACGTCATTGGCCTTCCATACGAACAGGCCGCCGACCAGCGGCGTGCTGGCGATGAACTTGCCGTCGTCGCCTACCGGATTGTCGTTGGGCAGGCCGTATTTCTGCCCGACGAAATAGTCGTCGAGGCCGTGCGCCGGCGCGGTATGCACCAGCCCCGTACCCGCCTCCAGCGTGACGTGCTCGCCGCAAATCACCGGCACGGTGCGGTCATTGAACGGGTGTTGCAGCAGCATTCCTTCCAGCGCCGCGCCCTGGCACGATGCCGCCATGCCGTCGCCCCGGTCATTGCTTCCTTCCAGTTGATAGCGAGCCAGACATGAAGCGGCGAGGTCAAACGCAAGTATCAGGTAACCGCTTGCGGTTTTGACCAGGTCATAGCGCAACTCCGGATGCACGCTCACCGCCTGGTTGGCAGGCAGCGTCCACGGCGTGGTAGTCCAGATCACCGCATACACCCTGGTATCGTGGGGTAAGGCAATGCCGAACACTTTACCTAGCGCAACTTTGTCCTGCACCTCGAAGCCCACATCTATCGCAGGCGAAACCTTGTCCTCGTATTCCACTTCCGCCTCGGCCAGGGCGGACTGGCAATCCAGGCACCAGTTCACCGGCTTGCGCCCCTGGTACAAATAACCGCGCTCGTAGATTTTCCCGAGCGAACGGATGATGTCGGCCTCGGTCTTGAAATCCATGGTGAGGTAGGGATGATCCCAGTCGCCCAGCACGCCGAGGCGGATGAAATCCTTCTTCTGGCGCTCGATCTGCCCGGCGGCGTATTCGCGGCACAGTTCGCGGAAGCGTGCGGGATCGATGTTCTTGCCGTGCTTCTTCTCCACCTGCAACTCGATGGGCAGGCCGTGGCAATCCCAGCCCGGCACATAGGGCGCATCGAAGCCCGCCAGCGTCTTGCCCTTGATGATGATGTCCTTGAGCACCTTGTTCACCGCGTGGCCGATATGGATGTCGCCGTTGGCATACGGCGGGCCGTCATGCAGGATGAATTTTTTCCTTCCCTTGCTCGCCGCGCGTATCTTCTGGTAGCGCTGCTGCGCCTGCCATTGCGCCAGCATCTGCGGCTCGCGGCGGGCCAAGTCGCCGCGCATGGGGAAAGATGTCTCAGGTAAGTTAAGCGGATATTTTTGTTCAGCCATGATCTTTCTCAAACCACTGTTTTGCATTTTCAACATCCAGCGCGATCTGCCGTGTCAGGGTTTCCACGTCTGGATACTTTTCTTCATCGCGCAGCTTGTGCAGAAAATCCACGCGCATGTGCCTGTTGTAAATATTGTGCGCAAAATCGAACAGGTGCACTTCCAGCACGTATTTGCCATCCTGCCGCACCGTCGGGCGCACGCCCAGGCTGGCCACGCCATTCATGGGCGGCAAACCGTCGCCCTGCATCCGCACCACGAAGATTCCCGACAGCGGCGGGCGGTTGTGCTTCAACTGGATATTGGCCGTCGGGAACCCGAGCCGCTTGCCCATGCCGTCGCCGTGTTCCACGCGCCCGCTGATGCTGTAAGGCCGCCCCAGATAGCGCTGCGCCATGCGCATGTTGCCATCCGCCAGCGCCGCCCGCACCGCCGTGCTGGAAATGCGTATATCATCGTGCAGCACGCTATGCATGGCCTGCACCGCAAAGCCGTGCTGTTCGCCGATCTTCTCCATCAGCGCAAAATCGCCGCTGCGTGCATTGCCGAAACGGAAATCGTCGCCGATCAGCACAAACTTCGCCGCCACTTCCCTGTGTAGCGCATGGATAAAATCCGCCGCACCCATCTGCGCAAAGCTGCTGTTGAAACGGCACACATGCACGCGATCCATGCCAAGACCGGCAAACAGTTCCAGCTTCTCGCGCATATTGGTCAGCCGCGCCGGTGCTTGCTGCGGCGTAAAGAATTCGCGCGGATGCGGCTCGAACACCAGCACCGCAGCCGGTAGCCCGCACGCCTGCGCCGCTGCGCTCAATTGCCTGAGCAAAGCCTGGTGGCCGAGATGCACGCCATCGAAATTTCCGATGGTCAACGCAACCGGTTGCCGGTCAGGAGAATGAAGTCCGCGAAAAATCAGCATAAGGGCGCGGATTATACCGTAGGGCTGGTATAAGCGCAGAGGTGCGCACGGGTTGCTTTATGTATGGCACTCTCAAACTGGTCGCTTGATGTATGATGTAAACGAGTTGATTGGAGCCGCCCATGACGGGTGGTTTCGTTTCAATGACTGTCTTTTCTTTCATCGCAGCCATATATTCGGCCTGTAAAAATGGCCCATTCTGAATATTGTAAGCGCTTGATATTTATTAACCTAAGGAGTGTGCGATGGACGTGCCACGGACGAGTTTCCTGGAATTTATCGGTGCAGAGCAAACAAACCTGCTGGTAACACTAACCAAGTGTCACCACGATATCGCGGATATTTTCCCGCACCTTGATGGTGTTTATCAGGCTCCGTTTGAATTTATCGATATAAACACCCAAGACGAGCACAAGAAGACCGTTCTTTCATTATGTCTTTTTACTCACTACCAGCTTTACTTCTCAACAGTCTGCAACCTTCGGTGCCATCTTTCGGATAGCCTCGGCTCGACGCGAAAGGCGATTGATGCAACGCTAACCGCGTATCGGCTAATTGCAGAGCCTGACACGCTTTCGCAATATCACGACAGCCATTCCGACTACCAGCATATAACGTCATATGTGGCAAAGCAAATGCAGCTTACTCCAACTTCGTATCCCCTTGCCGCCGAGCTTATCAAGTTTCACGAGCTTTGCAGTGAATTTGGCTCTCATACGGATATTAGTTCATTTGTTCACAGGGTATCCGTCGAACACTCGCAGGAGGCAGGCAAAGGTCTGGTCAAAGTGAATATGTTTCAGAAACCTGAAACGGATATTGAGTTACGCGCGTATCTGGTTCGATCGCTCCTTGCATACTCGCAGATGGCAAAGGTATTCAGCGCATTTATTGGCGAGCTTGCCATTGGACTGGATCTGGGCGCATGGAATAAGAAGATCGACGAGCTAATACATGCATTCGCATCGGAAGTTCGCAATATCGACAGATATTTCAGGAATGCGAATATTAAATGATTGCTTGTATGGTTAGGGTTGGGATGGTTTGCCGGTAGTCCGGCGGCAAAGTCGCGGGGGTGGCCCCGCAGTGCCTTTTGTCGGGGGTAGCCCCCGGCAAACCCCATCCATCTGCCGAAAATTACTACAGCGAATTCATGCTGCGTGGGCACAACAACGCGCCCACCCTACGCCGTCCCCCCCACCGTCAGTCCGTCGATACGGACTGTCGGCTGCCCCACGCCGACCGGCACGCTCTGCCCTTCCTTGCCGCAGGTGCCCACACCCGGGTCGAGCGCCAGGTCGTTGCCGATCATGGAGACGCGGGTGAGCGCCTCCGGGCCGTTGCCGATCAGCGTCGCCCCCTTCACCGGATAGGTGATCTTGCCGTCTTCGATCATGTAGGCTTCGGTGGTGGAGAACACGAACTTGCCGCTGGTGATGTCCACCTGCCCGCCGCCGAAGTTGGCGGCATACAGGCCATGCTTGACCGAGGCGATGATTTCTTCCTGCGTCTTGTCGCCGTTCAGCATCATGGTGTTGGTCATGCGCGGCATCGGCAGGTGTGCGAACGATTCGCGCCGCGCGTTGCCGGTGACCGGCACGCCCATCAGGCGCGCGTTCAGCGTATCCTGCAAATAACCCCTGAGGATGCCGTCTTCGATCAGCACCGTGCGTTGCGTGGGGTTGCCTTCGTCGTCCATGTTGAGTGAGCCACGCCGGTTGGCGATGGTGCCGTCGTCCACCACGGTCACGCCTTTTGCGGCAACGCGCTCGCCGACGCGCCCGGAGAATGCGGAGCTGCCCTTGCGGTTGAAGTCGCCTTCCAGCCCGTGTCCCACCGCCTCATGCAGCAGGATGCCGGGCCAGCCGGAGCCCAGCACCACGGTCATCGTACCTGCCGGTGCGGGCCTGGCGTCCAGGTTGATCACGGCCTGGTGCACGGCCTTGGCGGCATAGTCATGGAGAATTTCATCGGTGAAATAGGCATAGTCAAAACGCCCGCCGCCGCCGGCCGAGCCCTGTTCGCGGCGGCCATTGCTCTCGACAATGACTTGCAGCGACAGGCGCACCAGCGGGCGGATGTCGGCATTCATCAGGCCGTCGCTGCGCGCCACCAGCACGATTTCGTATTCGCCTGCCAGCCCTGCCATCACCTGGGTTACGCGCGGGTCGAGGGCGCGCGCATGGCGTTCCAGCCGCTCCAGCAACGCAACCTTGTCGGCATCGTTCAGGCTGGCAATGGGATCGTGCGGCAGATATAAACCGTGCTTGCTTCCCGCCTTCAACAGGGAGACAGCCTGTGTCCCGCCCTGCCTGGCAATGGCACGGGTAGCCAGCGCCGCGCTGTCCAGCGCCGCCACGCTGATGTCGTCGGAATAGGCGAAGGCGGTTTTCTCGCCGCTCACCGCGCGCACCCCCACACCCTGGTCGATGCCGAAGCTGCCGGACTTGACGATGCCTTCCTCCAGCGACCAGCTTTCGGCGCGGCTGTACTGGAAATACAGGTCGGCGTAATCCACCTGATGTGCCAGCATCTTGCCGAACACCTGCTGCAGGTGCCGCGTATCCAGTGCGTGCGGCGCAAGCAGGGACTGCTGCGCAAGGGCGAATATAGAATCGTTATTTTGCATCATTAAGCCTTTATAAATTAGTGCCGAGGACTGAGGTTCGGGGACTGAGTAACCCCCCAGTCCTCAGCACTCAGTCTTCGAATCAAAGGGTGCGGTGCAATAGAGCGGGCAAACTGGTGCGCAGGCTGGCCTGATAGGATGGATTGATCTCCGCAACCACGACGCCGGAACCGCGCGGCAGGCGGTCCAGCACATGGCCCCACGGATCGACGATCATGCTGTTGCCGTGCGTCTCGCGGCCGCTGACGTGATAGCCGCCCTGCGCGGCGGCCACCACATACGCCAGGTTTTCGATGGCGCGCGCGCGCACCAGCACTTCCCAGTGCATCTTGCCGGTGGTCTCGGTGAAGGCGGCGGGCAGCACAATGATGTCCACATTCTTCATGGCGCGGAATAATTCCGGGAAGCGCAAGTCGTAGCAGACTGCCAGGCCGATGCGCCCGAACGGGCTATCCACCACCACCACCTGCTTGCCCGGCTCGATGGTCTTGGCCTCGTGGTAATGCTCGTTGCCGAGATCGAGATTAAATAAATGTATCTTGTCGTAACGCGCCACCTGTGCGCCGGAATCGTCAAACACCAGGCAGGTATTCAGCACCTTTTCCGGCGTGCTGGCGGCCAGCGGAATGGAGCCGCCCACCAGCCAGATTTTATGCTTGCGCGCGGTCTCGCTCAGGAAAGACTGGATCATGCCGCTGCCCGGCTGTTCGCGCACCGCAACCTTGTCCATCTCGTTCATACCCATGATGGGAAAATATTCCGGCAACACGATCAGGCGTGCGCCCTGGGCTGCGGCCATTCCGATCAGGCGGCGCGCCTCGCTCAGGTTGCCCATGACATTCGGCCCGGAAGCCATCTGCACTGCGGCAACCTTGAAGGCCTGTTTTTTTGCGGCGGTACCCTGATGGGCAGTATGTGTATCCAGCATATTCAAACCGTTATTTCCTTTCTGTAGCGGCAGGCTTGTTTTCGCCCACCTTGTCCACGCTCGGGTTGTCCCAGGTGCCCGTGACATTGTATTCAAACGATACCAGCTTATCGAGCGGCTCGCGCAACAGCTTGTTGACGATGAAAGCCCCGATGCCCACAGCCGGTCCGCCGGCAAATGCACCCAGCAAGGATACGCTGTTCCCTACCGTGGGCAGGATACGCACGCGCAGGTTTTGCGTTTCGCGGTCCAGATTGACCTGCCCCGACATGGTCACCTTGGCGGAAGAGCCGTCGATCCTGAAGTCGCTGGTCGACAATACACCCTGTTTGATCTGCGCCGTGCCGGTGATGCTGTCGAACGCAAAGCCATCGCTGAACACGTCGGTAAAGTCCAGCGTAATGTGCTGGGGCAGCGCCTGCAAGCTCAGGATGCCCAGCAGCTTGCCGATGCCCGGTTCGATCTTCAGGAACTGTCCCTTGCCCGTATCCAGCTTGAGCGTGCCGTCCAGCGTGGCATAACTGAACTCCTCCGGCCCGCCGTGCCAGACAAACTCTCCCTCGAGCTTGCCGCTGCCGTTCTTGACGCTGTTGGGATAACCGGAACGGGCGAGAATCTTTCCCGCATTGCTGATTTCCAGCTTGAGGTTGACTTGTGTCTGCGACTTGCCGGCGGACGCGCCCCACTTTCCGTCCGCCGTCAGCGTACCGTCCGGGTTGGTGATGTTCATACGCTCCAGCAACCAGTCGCGCCCGTGCTGCTGCGCCGACAATTCCAGCTTGCCGAGCTGCTTGCCCTTCAATGTAAGGTCGTCCACCACCAGGTCAAGCGCGGGAAACTCGGTGCTGGCAATGCTTTCGTCAACATTGCCTGCGGCAACAGCCCGGTGCGCAGCCGTGTCATTTTTTTTGCCGGTTTCATCCTTGTCCAGCGACAAGTTTTTCAAACGCGCCACCAGCCTGCCCCTGCCCTGCGCTTGCCAATCCACTTCGCCGTTGATTGCCTTGGCGGCGAGTTGCGCGGTGATCTTGCCGTTGTGGTTGAGCGCATTGATGTGCAGGTCATTCACCTTGTAGCCATAGGCATTGATATTCTGGATCAGCACGTCTGCGCCTGCGACACTCAACGTCGCCGCCCCGCCAGTTGCGCCGGCCAGGGCGCCCCAGCCTTCCAGCGATAATTGCGGGATGGTGCCGGTGAGCCACACGCCGTCCTTGCCCGACCACTTGGCGGTATTGCCGAAACTCACCGAGCCGCGCTTGACGACCCACCCGCCCTCTTCCTCGCGGCGCAGCAACCGCGCGCTGAGCAGCTTGCCATATTGCAGGGAAAGCACGTCCTGATGCGCTGTCGCACTCTTCATCTTGTAGCGCAACGGGATGGTTTCGCTCGCACTCTTGGTGAACGGTGCCGGCAGGTCTGAAGCCAGTCCGTTCAGGTCGGAGGTGACGGTAACCTCGGTCAGCTTTTTCTGCACCGCGATGGCCGCCTCCCAGTCGCTCCCCCCGTGCAGGTAACCCAGCAGGGGATGTGCCACTATCTTGCGCAGCGAGTCCATATCGGCCTTGCCGCGCACCCTGGCCTGCACGATACCGTCCGCACTGCTCTGTGCTTCCAGCGTGGCAGGGCCGCCGAGGATCTGCGCGCCGGCATTGCGCGTGCGCATCGAGGATTCCGTGAACAGCAGGTCGCCATTGGTCTTGTACAAGACCGGCACGCCTTCACCCAGGTGCACTTCGTTGTCATAAAAATGATAATTGCCCGAGACGGTCACATGCCTGCTGCCGAGCAGCGGGATATTCACCTGCAGGTTAAGCTTGCCATTGCCGCGCGCCGTCATGTCATCGGTGAAGCCGTCGATATAACCGCGCACCGGGCTCTTCTGGATGAAATCCAGGCAGCGTGCGGTTTCGCCCACCGCTTCGCCGCGCACTTGCAGCAACAAATCCGGGCTGGTCATGTCCGGCATGACCACAGTCACTTTTTGCAGATGCCCGCCCACCGTCATGGCACTCGGCGCGGCCACCTCCAGCCGCTTGCCTTGTATCAGCAATTCGCCGGTGACGTTGTCCAGGCTTGGCCACTCCCTGGCATATTCCACCGCCACATTCCTGGCGCGCATCCTGATCTGGAAAACTCCTTTCCTGTTTTCCGGAAACGGGAAGTCGTTCAGGTCGCCGTGCAATTGCAGGTGAAACTCGTCAGCCTGGCCGTCGAGCAGCGCACTGCGTATCCATGCGTGGGTTTCCTTGTCCAGCGCAGCCAGCGGAATGTAACGGTCGGCATGGCGCACGGCGGCGCGCGTCAGGTTGATGTTCAGGTCTATCAGGCCGGGGCTGTGCGGCAGCGTCTGGTAGCTGCCGAATATATTCCCGGTGAGATCGGCATTGGCAGCCGAGACGTTGCTGAACTTCACCTCCAGCCCATCCTTGTTTGATTTCCAGCTGGATTGCGCGGTAAGCGTATCGAACGCCAGCGGCTCCGGCATGATTTGCGGCGCGTCCACCGTCAGCTTGCGCGCATTCAGCAGCAGCGTGCCGCCGGCATCGCTGCCATCCACCTCGCCGCTCAACCCGCCAAACCCCGGCAGGCTATCCGTGCGCTTCATGGATAACTGGTCGAAATGCGCCTTGACATCGTAATGCAGCAGCTTGCCGGCATTGCCCTGCCACTTTGCTTGCAGGCCCGAGACCGTCCCTTGCGGCGCAAGCTCGGCGATCTGTTTTTTCAGATTGCGTTCCAGCGGCAACGAGTCCGCCAGGCTGGACAGGCTGGCCAGTTCCAGCGTGTTGGCGCGCACCTCGCCGCTGGCCGGCTGCCGGTCATTTGCGGCAACCATGCGCAGGTAAAAATCGGTAGGCCGCAACAGCAGCCCGTTATTCATTTGCATTGAAAATTTGCGCGTGGAAACCTCAAACTCCCGTGCCGTCTCCTGCCAGGCAACACGGCCACGCAGGGTGTGCAACTCGAGCGGCGGCAGGCCATCGGCCAGGTGTGCCTGTACATCTTCCAGCACAAGATCGGCGGTCAGCCGGCTGGCCTTTCCGTCCGCTATATTCATCCAGCCGCGCAATGCGCCCTTGCCGTGTTTGAAACCCGCCGGCAGGGGCAGCCATGTGCGCCATGCGGAGATGTCGGTATAGTCAAGCTGGGCATAGAGCTGTCCGCGCCATGCAACCAGCTCATCAAAGCTGCTGCCGATAAAATCGCCGCGCACATCGAGTTGTGTGGACAATTCCGCAGGGGGCAGCGCGCGTACCGCAAAACGGTGGTGTGACCCGCTGTTCTCAATGCGCAGGTTCACATGATCGAACGCCAGAACCGGGGTGGCGCCCTTCTCATCCTGCCAGGTGATACGCGCATCGCGCACCACGATGTGCGCCTGGTGCAACAGCCAGTCCGCCAGGTTGCCTTCCGCGGGTTGTCCAAGCGCCCTGCTGGATAACGCCATGCCCGCAATGTATAGCATGCCTTGCGCATCGCGCTTGACCAGCAGGTTTGGCTGGTCGAGTTCCAGGCTCTTCAGGCGCACTTCGCCCGCCAGCAGGGACATCCACGACACGACATTATCCACACGCTGCAGCGCCAGAGCAGTCTGTCCCTGCTTGTCCAGGATACGCACATCGGTAAGCAGCAAATGCGGGCGCAGACCGCGCCAATCGGCTTCAATCTTGCCGATGGAAACCGGCTGTCCTATGGCGCGGCTGGCCGAAACGGTGATAATGCCGTGATAGCGCTCGATATCCGGCAATACCCAATAACGCAACCCGAGCAGCAAGCCACCGCCGGCAAGCACCAGCAGCAGCGTTCCAACCAGCGCAATGCGGGACAAATGACCAAGACCCTTCCAGGCGAAGAGCAGGGAAGCTTTTAACATAGCGCTGGATGGCCTGTGGGCCACGCAAACAAGCAAGCCAGGGTAGGCATCGGGGATTTATAATGGACTATCGTAAGCGCGCATTTTAACCCGAAGCCCTCGCCATGAATACCGCCATCACTTCCACTGCCACCGACTTTGACGCTGCCTTGCGGCGCACGCTGCACTGCAGCCGTTATGTACAGCGCCTGCTTGACAGCGACAGCGAGCTGCTGCCGTGGTTACGCATAAACTACGCGCAACCGTGCAATGCGGCGGAAATGCAAGCCTGGCTGGATGCCATGCCGGTTACGGATGATGACTCGCTGTCGCGCGCGTTACGCCGCCTGCGCAAGCTGGTCATGCTCAAGCTGCTGGCGCGCGACTTGGGCGGACTGGCCGACCTGGACGAGGTGATGGCCGGCATGACGGCGCTGGCGGAACTGGCCGTGCAGCACGCGCAGGCTTCTGTCATGCAGTCGCTGGTGGCGCAATACGGCCAGCCGACAGGCGCGGCCAGCGGCGCACCGCAGGAAATGCTGGTAGTCGGCATGGGCAAGCTGGGCGGCAGGGAACTCAATGTTTCCTCCGACATCGATCTGATTTTCCTCTACCCGGAAGACGGCGAGACCAAAGGTGCGCGCAGCATTTCCAACCACGAATTCTTCTCCAAGCTGGGGCGCCGCCTGATCAGCCTGATCGGCGAACTGACCGGGGAAGGCTATGTGTTCCGCGTGGACATGCGCCTGCGCCCTTACGGCGACAGCGGGCCGCTGGCGATGAGTTTTGCCGCACTGGAAGAATATCTGGTGGAGCAGGGCCGCGAGTGGGAACGCTATGCATGGATCAAGGCGCGCGTAATCAGCCCGGCAGGCTGTCCGGCCGCGAACGAGCATGGCAAAACCGCCTCTGAAAATGAAACTCGCCATGTCCCTTTCCCCCACCCCAACCCTCCCCCGGAGGGAGAGGGGGCGAACGAATCGCTGCGCGAATCTTGCATCAACGAACTTATGCAGCTCGCGCAGCCCTTCGTGTTCCGCAAGTATCTCGACTTCGGCGCGTTCGAGTCCATGCGCAAATTGCACGCGCAAATCCGCCAGGAGGTGCAGCGGCGCGACCGCCTCAACAACATCAAGCTGGGGCCGGGCGGCATCCGCGAAATCGAATTCATCGCCCAGGTATTCCAGTTGATACGCGGCGGGCGCGACGCCAGCCTGCGTATCCGCCCCACCCTGCACGTGCTGCAACTCCTGCGCGAGCACGGGCAGCTTGAGCCGGAGACGGTGGCCGGATTAAGCGAGGCCTATATTTTCCTGCGCAACCTGGAACATCGCCTGCAATATCTGGACGACCAGCAAACCCAGGACTTGCCGGAAAACCCCGGCGACCAGGCGCTGGTTGCAACGGGCATGGGCTACCCGGATTACGGCGCCATGCTGGAACAACTGGCCGGGCACCGCACGCTGGTCAGCGAGCAGTTCGCAAAGATTTTCAGCACACAGGAGAGCGACACGCCGGAGAGCACGCTGTGGCGCGAGAACATGCAGATGGAAGAGGTGCGCGATGGCCTGGGCGAACTGGGTTATGCCGATGCCACAAACCTGGCCGAACGGCTGCTGCGTATCCGTGACAGCGCCCGCTACCGCCAGTTGCCGGAAACCAGCCGGCAACGCATGGACAAGCTGATCCCGCAATTCATCGCGCTCTGTGCCGTACAGGACAACCGCGACCAGGCCCTGCCGCGCGTGCTCAATCTGCTGGAGAGCATCAGCCGCCGCGCCTCCTATCTGGCCTTTCTGGCGGAATACCCGCAGGTGCTGCAACCCCTGGTGGGCATCGCCAGCGCCAGCGAATGGGCGTGCGGCTACCTGATCCAGCATCCCATCCTGCTCGACGAGCTGCTGGATGCGCGCGAAATTTATCATGCGCCGGATTGGGCCGCGCTCGATGCCGCGCTGCGACAGCAACTGGCGGAATGCGGCGCGGACACGGAACGGCAAATGGACGTGCTGCGCCAATTCCAGTACAGCCAGACCTTCCGCCTGCTGGCAATGGATTTGCAAAACCTGCTGCCGCTGGAAAAACTCAGCGACCACCTGAGCGATCTGGCCGATCTGATCCTGCGCCATGTACTGCAACTGTGCTGGAACGACGCGCGCAAGAAGCATCGGGAGCAGGCGCAGTTCGCCGTCATTTCCTACGGCAAGCTCGGCGGGCGCGAGCTGGGTTACGCTTCCGATCTCGACCTGATCTTCCTGTACGACGACCCGCATCCTGACGCCGCAGAAATTTACGCCAGGCTGGCCAAGCGCATCAACACCCTGTTAAGCAGCCACACCTCGTCCGGACGCCTGTACGAAATCGACCTGCGCCTGCGCCCGAATGGCGCCAGCGGACTGCTGGTCAGCTCCATAGCGGCGTTCGAGGAATACCAGCAGCAGCATGCCTGGGTGTGGGAACACCAGGCGTTGACGCGCGCGCGCTTCAGCGCCGGGGATGCGCAGGTGGGCGAACAGTTTGAAGCCATCCGCAACGCCGTGCTGCGCAAGCCGCGCGACCTGGAGGCACTGCGCCGCGAGATTGTGGCCATGCGGCAGAAAATGCGTGACGAACATGCGAACAAGGGCAGCCTGTTCGACATCAAGCATGATCGCGGCGGCATGGTGGACATCGAATTCATGGTGCAATTTCTGGTGCTGGCCCATGCGCATGCGCACCCGGAACTGACTGCCAACAGCGGCAACCTGGCGCTGCTGAAAAGTGCCGGCGCGCTCGGCCTGATAGACGCGCAAATGGCAGCAGCGGTATGTGCCATTTACCGCCGCCTGCGCGCCCTGCAACACAAGATGCGCCTGAACAACCAGTCGCCCTGCCGCGTCGATGCGGATGAAATAGATCCGGCACCGGTGCTGGCGCTGTGGGAAGAGCTATTGAAAAAGGATCAGGCAGCATAACTGCCGGACCTTCCAGGTCAATTAACCACATTGAGAACAGGTAGAGATGCGGCCCTGCATCCGGACATCGTGTTGCCGCAGCAGGGGTTTGCTAATATCCGTGCCATGCTGTCCCGTCTGCCATTTTTCTTGCTGCTGATTTCCGGCTTGCTGCCCGCACCGCTGCATGCCGCGCAGATCACGCTGAATATCGCCGATATAACCGCGCCCAACCTGACCGCGCATGACATCCGCTTGCTGCTGCCGCCAGACGGCTCCGCCGAACTGGCTATCGCGGAGTTGCATGTGGCGGAACAAAACTGGCTCAAGGTGCGCGTGCATTGCGGGGAATTTTCTCTCGGCACAACACAAATGGCATGCCGGAAAGGCAAGCTGGATGCTGCCCCCGGCCTGGCATTCGATTTCTCCTACAACTTTTCCTCGCAACATCTGGAGCTGGCCTTAAGCACGACCGACCATGAGCAGTTGCAGGCATCGGTGGATTTGAAAGTGCAGCCGTGGCGCGCCGAGATGCGGTTGCGCAACCTGCAAGGCAAGCGGCTGGCGGCCTTCATGCCGGGTAGCTGGCCGTTGCCGACGCAGGGCGTGCTGGGCGGCACACTGACATTGCAGGGTGATACATCCGGTATGCTCCGTGTGGAGGCTGACATGCAGGTGGCCGAAGTTGCCTTTGCCGACGCCAGCGGGCTGCATGCCGCCGAAAAGCTGGCCGGGAAGCTGTCCCTGAGTGCCATGCGCAATGGCGCGCAATGGGATTGGCGCGGCAACCTGGACTGGCAAGATGGTGAATTGTTCTGGCAGCCGTTATATCTGCACGGCGGACACACGCTTCAAGCCTCCGGCCAATGGGACGGCACACACCTGAAGGTTACCCAGGCCGTGGCGCAACTGGCTGGGGTGGGCAAGGTCGAACTGGCTGCGCTGTGGGATGTGCACAAGAACGAGTTGCTGGAGTGCGTGGTGCACGGCAACAACCTCGGCCTGGAGCGCCTGTTTGCCGATTATGCCAGGCCCTTCCTGAACGGCAGCGTGCTGGCGGCAAGCAAGCTTTCCGGGCGCGGCGACATGGATTGGCAATACCGCAACGGCGCTACGCAGGCGCTGGCCATTGCGTTGCGCGATGCCGGATTGCAGGACGGGCAGAAACGTTTTGCCCTGCGCGGTGTGAATGCCGACATACCGTGGCGTGCCGATGCACCGACGCAAGCCGGCATAGCATTCAGCGGTGGCGCGCTGTGGGGTGTGCCATTGGGCGCAACCGCTGTGCAGGTGGCGATGCGCGGGCTGGATTTCTCGGTGCCCGATGCAATCCTGCCTGTACTCGACGGCAAGCTGGCGTTGCACGATTTCCATCTGCGCCGCGAGCAGGAGGCGTGGCAGTGGAGCTTTTCCGGCGGGCTGGAACCCATATCCATGCGCTCATTGAGTACTGCACTGCACTGGCCCGAGATGCAAGGTACGCTATCGGGCGCCATCCCCAGGGTAAGCTACGCCAACCAACTGCTCAGCGTGGATGGCGCGCTGCTGTTCCATGTGTTCGGCGGCACGGTGGCGGCAAATCAGCTGGCGCTGTTCGATCCGCTCGGGCGCGCCCCGCGCCTTTCCGGCAGTCTGGACATGCGCGAGCTGGATCTCG
>JAQTOM010000003.1:26038-41484 GCA_028713345.1 Gallionellaceae bacterium
GTGGATGGCGCGCTGCTGTTCCATGTGTTCGGCGGCACGGTGGCGGCAAATCAGCTGGCGCTGTTCGATCCGCTCGGGCGCGCCCCGCGCCTTTCCGGCAGTCTGGACATGCGCGAGCTGGATCTCGATCTGCTCACACGCACGTTCTCATTCGGCAACATGCAGGGGCGCATTGACGTGAGCGTGAACAACCTGCAACTGGTCAATTGGCAGCCATCGCGCTTCGATGCCAGGATCGCGAGCAGCGCCGGCAAGTACACGCGCAAGATCAGCCAGAAGGCGGTGCAGAATATCTCCGCGCTGGGCGGCACGGGCGGCGTGGCGGCCTTGCAGCGCAGCTACCTGCGCTTCTTCGAGAATTTCGGCTATGACCGGATTGCGCTCAGCTGCATGCTGCGCAACGGTGTCTGCGCCATGGATGGCGTGGAGCCGGTTGGCGGCGGATATGCCATCATCAAGGGCGGCGGCATTCCGGCCATCAATGTGATAGGCTACAATCGTAACGTGGACTGGAATGAACTGCTGACCCGTCTGCAACGGGTGATGCGGGATAACGTTCAGGCAGTCGTCAAATAAGGAGCAATTCATGGATAAAACCTGGGTCGTGTTACCCGTGGCCGGCGTGGTGCTTGCCGCTTGCGTCACCATCAACATTTACTTTCCGGCTGCCGCAGCGGAAAAGGCCGCAGACAAGATCATCGATGAAGTATGGCAGATGCAAAAATCCGGGAAGCCCGGAACCAATCCGGAAGCCCCGCACACAACCGACACCGTGAAGGAGACAAAATGAAAGCGCTGATCAAACTTGCCGCAATATTGTTTGCGTTATGCTTCGCCGCTTCAACCCTGGCGGCGGCAGACATCGAGGCCAACACGCCCGGGGTAACCGCGCTCAAGCAGTCCATGCAGGCGCGCCATGCGCAGTTGGCCGGTTACTATGCCAGCGGCGCTGTCGGGCTTACCGCAGACGGGTTGATCGCCGTGCGCGACGCAAACGCGATACCGCTCGCTTCACGCCAGGCGGCAAATGCGCTGGTGGCGGCGGAAAACCAGGATCGCAATGCCTTGTATGCGGAGATTGCCCAAGCCAACGGCCATCCGGAGTGGCAGGGTGAAATCCGCAGCACTTTTGCGCAACGCTGGATACAGCGCAGGCAACCGGGATGGTGGGTGCAAAGTGGCGGGGTGTGGACACAAAAATAACCGGCTGCCATCAGTATATCCTCTGTTGAAAACCTGCCCCCCTGCCAGGGTGTCACACCTGTGCGCTAGCTTGATGTGCGTTTCTTGCGCACCGTGCGGCGCTTCTGGGGCGCACCCGAGTAAGCCTGGCGCATCATGGAAAGCTGCACCAACTGCGCCGCCACCAGGTAGTTGACCGAGCCTTGCGGCACGCGGCCTTCCGCATCCGGTTCGCCGGCGGGGAATCCGGTCAGCAGCTCCATCGCCTGGTCCACGTCTTCCACGGCGTAGATGTGGAATCGTCCCGCGCGCGCCGCTTCCACCACATCCCGCCGCAGCATCAGGTGCCTGACGTTGGCGGCGGGAATCAGCACGCCCTGCCTGCCGGTGAGGCCGCGCGCGTTGCACACGTCGAAGTAGCCTTCTATTTTCTCGTTGACCGCACCGATCGCCTGGACTTGCCCATACTGATTGACCGAGCCGGTCACCGCCAGCCCCTGGTTGATCAGCAGGCCGGACAGGGCGGAGAGCAGCGCGCACAATTCGGCGAGCGACGCGCTGTCGCCTTCGACCGTGCTGTAGGATTGCTCGAACACCAGGCTGGCGTTGAGCGATAGCGGCGTGTTGTGCGAATAACGCGCGGCGAGAAAAGAGGTGAGGATCAGCACGCCCTTGGAATGGATGGCGCCGCTCAACGCCACTTCGCGCTCGATGTCTATCACGTCGCCTTCGCCCAGGCGGGTGGTGGCGGTAATACGCACCGGCTGCGCAAACACGAGATTGCCCAGGTTGATTGCGGCCAGCCCATTGATTTGCCCGCCATGCCGGCCATCGGTGTCGATCAGCACCGTGCCTTCGAGGATGTCGTTGAGGCTGGATTTGCGTAAACGGTCGGCGCGGTGGATCTGCGCATCGATGGCGCTTTGCACGTCTTCCGCGCTCACCACTTCGCGCTGCGCGCCCTGCGCGAAATGATCGGCCTCGATCAGCAAGTCGTTCAGGCTGCGGGTATGCGTGAGCAGCTTGGCGGAATCGCCCGCCAGGCGCGCGCTGTGCTCGATCAAACGCGCTACTGCCTGGCGCTCGAAAGCGCGCAAACCCTGCCTGCGCACCAGCGTCGCGATCATGCGGGCGTACAGCACGCTGCTCTCCGGGTTGCGCTCAATCTCGTCGTCGAAATCCGCCGCCACCTTGAATAAATCGGCGAAGTCGGGATCCAGTTGGTGCAGCAGGTAATAAAAAATCCGCTCGCCGAACAGCACCACTTTCAAGTCGAGCGGGATGGGCTGCGGTTGCAGGGACAGCGTGTTGACCAGCCCGAAAATTTCGCCCAGCGATTCGATGCGGATTTCGCGCGCCAATAGCGCGCGTTTCAGGCCTTCCCAGGCGTAGGGCTGAGTCAGCAGTTTTCCGGCGTCAAGGATCAGGTAGCCGCCATTGGCGCGGTGCAGCGCGCCGCCCTTGATCAGGCTGAAATTGGTGACCAGCATGCCCATGTGCGCGAGATGCTCGATGCGCCCGAGCAGATTCTGGTAAGTGGGATGGTTTTCGAACACCACCGGCGCGCCAGCCGACGCGCCGTGATCGACCAGGAGATTCACCTGATAGCGTTGCAGCGGTGTGGCGACCACTATCCCGGTAAGATCATCGGCGGATTTCTGCTCGCGCAACTCGCCCGCACTCTCGATGATGTCGGCACGCACCGCATCGAGAAAGGCGAGAATTTCCGGTAAATCGGCATACTGCGCGCGCAACTCTTCGATCAAATGCCCCGCCGCAAGCGCGATGGTCTCGCGGTTGAATTCGCGGATTTTTGTCTGGTGTTCGCGCTGCATGCGCGGCATCTGGTGAACAATCTTGCGCAGTTTCTCGTCAAACTGCTGGATCATCTGTTTGGAGTGCTGCTGCTCTGTCTCCGGCAGCTTGTCGAATTCATCCGGGCTGACGATTTCGCCGTTCCTGAATGGCGCAAGGGCAAAGCCTTTTTGCGTCTGGATCAGCGCAACGCCCTGTTTGCGCGCTTCTTCACCCAAATCCTCAAACATCTTCTCCTGGCGCTGCTTGAACTCCTCACTCAGCGCCTCGATGCGGCTGCGGTATTCTTCGCCCTCAAATACTGCGGGGATGACGCTGCCCAATTCCTCGACAAACTGCCGCATGTGACGCTGGAATTGCACACCGCGACCGGCTGGCAGCTTCACGGCGCGGGGCTTGTTGGTTTGCTCGAAATTATTCAGGTAACACCAGTCGGCGGGAGCGGGCCCGGTCGCGGCCCTGCTTTCGAGCTCCTTGTGCGTCAAAGTGTAGCGCCCTGAACCGGCGTGACCAAGCACAAAAATATTGTAACCGTCATGGCGAATACCGACGCCAAACTGGATTGCATCCACGGCCCGGGCCTGGCCAATGACTTTAGCCAGATCCTCGAGTTCAGCGGTGGTTGCAAAGGCAAGCAGCGCAGGATCGCAGTGCTGGTACAAGCTCTCCGGAGCGAGCGGTTTAAGTTTTCGGCGAGCTGGCTTTCTCATGAATCTACCCATTCCTGTTCTTTTTTTGTCTTGCCTGGCTGCCAGCGGCAATGCATGGATTATCACTGCACATGCTGCGGCGCTTGCTGCCGGCTTATAAGATGAACTTTAAACCGAATTGACGGATGCTGCCACGGTTATCCGCTGGCTCAAGAGATTGCTTGTCCGGGAGGACTTTATTTTAGCGTGCAGACTGCGATGATTATTTTATTGCGGCCAGCACGATGGCTTGAGTGGCCGGCTGTTTAGCCGTTTCGCCTTACTAACCACCGCTGCGTAGATGATGCAGTTCAGGACGATGACGAGACCGCCACAGCGCCAGCAGCCCTCCGCCGAGAACAAAGACGATGAACGCCAGGTGCAGTGCAGGCACTGCGTCTGCCAGAAACGGATACAAGTCTCCTCCCCGCGATCTGGTCGTCAACATACAGAGCGGAGGCATCCTGTCACAGTTCAAGGGTAAGGCACTTGCACGCGCCGCCCGCCTTGATGAATTCCGAGACATCCACCTCGATAACGTTGAAATTATTTTTATTGAGTGCGGTTTTCAGCTCGTCCGAGGCTTTGTTCAGAATGATGTCATGGCCGATGTTCACCGCATTGCAGGCAAAATTACTGGCATCTTCATCCGCAACCCAAATGATCCGGTCGCCGAATGCATTCTTGATCTTATTAACGCTGTGGGGCGAGAATGCTTTTGCATAGGCGATGGCGCACCCATGCTCCAGAGGGCAAAACGCGGTGTCAAGGTGATACCATCTTGGGTCAACAAGATGCAATCCATTTACAGGGGCATGAAATAGGGCGGCGATTTCATTTATTGCTTCCACATCGCTCCTGTGCCCGTAACCAACCCATACCTGTCCATTGGAATCGTACAGGGCATCCCCCGCTCCCTCGAATTTGATATCGCCGCCCAGCCGCATAACGCGGTAGCCGGAATCCTCAAAGAACTTGCTGAAGTACGGCGATTCTGCCTGCCTTTGCGGATGGCGAAATGACGACACAATAACTTCGTGATCGCGGCATACCAAACCGCCGTTGGCGGTGAACACCATATCCGGCAATCCCTTCACCGGCTCGATCAGCCTGATCAATGCCTTGCGGGAGAGCACGTCATAAAGATTCTCCCATTGCTGCGCCGCCAGCCTTTTATTTACCCGCCCCTGGTTTCCGGCCATCCATGGGTTGATGACATAGCTGACCTCGAAATAGCCGGGCTTGCACATCAGAAAGGTCTTCATCGGCTCATCTCTATTTTTGCGGGCTTGTCCAGCCACTGACGTTTATCGGAAGCGCACTCTCCGGATAGGCAAAATACTACAGCAAAACGGCAGGAAGGGAGGAATTTACAGCCGGTTCAGAGCCCTGCGGAACGCCTTCGCCACCGGCATATATCATCCCGATACCGTATTGCGCCTTGGCATTGCCCTGCTCCGTCAGTCCAGTCATTTGACGCTCACTGGCTTATCGCCTATCCTGACCGCACCAGAACGGGAGTGCAAACTGCCGGGATGGCTGCTTGCAGCGCTTCACCCGTGCTCATTTTACCTGATCGTCCAAGAGGCCCCGATGCTGCCGCAGCCCGCCTCCAAACAACCTTGCAAAAGTTGCACTTCAAAGTCGAATCCGCCATGAATAAAGACCCGCAGCTTCCACACAATATTTCGCAGCACCTCCGAGTCCTGGATGTTCTGGACCGGATTACGCAAATCAATCTGGCCAGAGAGAACATGGAAGATTCCCTGCGTGACATGCTGGGTTTGATACTTGAAGTTTTCCATGCGGATCGCGCCTGGTTCCTGTACCCCTGCGATCCCGCTGCCCCGTTCTGGAATGTTCCCCTGGAATGCACCCGTCCAAAATGGCCGGGGCTGTTCGCGCAGGGTGTCGACATGCCGATGGACGGCGCTGTCTCCAATTTATTCGACGAATTGCTCAGGACCAATGGCACGATCCAGTATGGCTCCGCCACCTGCCATCCCGTCCCGCCGCTCGTTGCGAAGCTATTCTCGGTAAAATCCCAACTGATGATAGCGCTGCGCCCGAAAATCGGCGACCACTGGGTATTCGGCCTGCACCATTGTGAAAGCGAGGTGGTGCATGATGAAGACGATCTGCATCTCTTTACGGCTATCGCCCGGCGAATTTCGGACTCCCTGAGCATCCTGATTTCAATCAGGCAGCTTCGCGAAAGTGAAGAGCGTTGGAAATTCGCACTGGAAGGAGCTGGAGACGGAGTATGGGATTGCAATTTTCAAACCGATGAAGCCTCGTTTTCCAGGCGCTGGAAGGAAATGATAGGCTACGCCGATAATGAATTCCCGAATACCAGAACTGCGTGGCTAGAACATCTGCATCCCGATAACAAGGATCGCGTGCTATCCGCCATCCAGGAATATTTCGCAGGTAAGCGACCGTCCTATGTCATCGAGTTCCGTATGCGCTGCAAAGATGGCTCCTGGAAATGGATATTGTCCCGTGGTCAGCTGATCAGTCGCGACGCTGATGGGAACCCACTGCGGATGATCGGTACACACAGCGACATCACCGAGCGCAAGCAGATGGAAATATATCTGCTTGCTGCCCAGGACGATTTGAGCGAAAAACATGCGCTGCTGAATTCCATCATCAACACATCCGCCGATTTCATTTTTGCCAAAGACACACAACTGCGCACCTTCCTCTGCAACGAAACATACGCCAACGCAGTGGGAAAACACCCCGATGACCTGTATGGCAACACCGATATTGAAAACGGCTGGCCTGCAGAATTGGTGAAAGGGGTTCCTGAAAGAGGTATCAGGGGTTTCGAACATGACGACCTGGATGCACTAAGTGGGATCACGGTTCACAACAAATATGATCCGGCGCCCGTCAACGGAGAACTGCGCATTTTTGACACCATCAAGCTCCCGCTGCGGAATACCGATGGAGAGATAATCGGCATTCTGGGCATCGCCCGCGACGTTACCGAGCGCAAGAATGCTGAAAACGAATTGCGCGAGCTCAATGAGCATTTGGAGGAACGGGTCAGGCAGCGCACTCTGGAACTGGATCATGCAAGAAACATGGCCGAGGAAGCCAACCGCGCCAAGAGCCATTTCCTCGCCAACATGAGCCATGAGATCCGCACCCCGATGAACAGCATCATCGGCATGGCGCAACTGGCGCTCAAGCATGAACACGATCCCAGGCAGCGCGACTATCTCAACAAGATCCTGTTGTCCGGCGAACATCTCCTCGGCGTCATCGACGACATTCTCGACTTTTCCAAGATCAATGCCGGCAAGCTCAGCCTGGAAAACACCGATTTCGACCTCGGCCAGATCAAACAGATGCTGGCCAACCTGGTTGCATGGAAAGCCGCTGAAAAAGGCCTTAAACTGACTTTTGAGTTTGATTCCGGTATTCCGCGCAACCTGCGCGGCGACCCGCTGCGGCTGAACCAGATTCTGATCAACTACATCAACAACGCCATCAAGTTCACCCCGCAAGGCGAAATCATCATTCGCGCCAGGCAAATTGAAGAAACAGGAAACGCTATCCTGCTGCGCTTCGAAGTGCAGGACACCGGCATCGGCATCACCGCAGAACAAAAGAGCAAACTGTTCCATGCCTTTCAGCAGGCCGACTCTTCCACCAGCCGCAACTACGGCGGCTCCGGCCTCGGGCTGGCCATCTGCCGACAGCTGGCGGTGCTGATGGGGGGCGAGGTGGGGGTGGAAAGCGAACCGGGCAAAGGCAGCACCTTCTGGGCCACTGTGCGGATAGGCAAGAGCAGTCCGGCATCACCCGCAGCACTGGACAGATGTGAAGAACGGGGACCGGCAGACAGGCTGCTGGCCGCTATGGCGGCGGTCAACGGCGCACGCATCCTTCTGGCGGAAGACAGTCTGTTCAACCAGCAAGTAGCTGCCGAATTTCTGGAGGATGCCGGCGCCACCGTCTGCGTTGCCAACAATGGGGAAGAAGCGCTCGACCTGCTGCGTCAGGAACCTTTTGACTGCGTGCTGATGGACGTGCAGATGCCCGGGATGGATGGTCTGGAGGCGACGCGCTTGCTTCGCGCCGATGCCGCCCTGGCAGGAATACCGGTAATTGCCTTGACCGCCAATGCATCGAACGAGGACCGTGGGCGTTGTCTTGCCTCCGGCATGAATGATTTCATCGGCAAGCCATTCAAGCCCAACAATCTCTACGCCACACTTGCCAAGTGGCTGCCGGAGTGAGCGCAAAGTGAACGTCCTGGATTGAAACATCCAGCCCACCATGAGTGCCGCAACGAACACTCGCCGGCGCTCGACATGAGCCCGGCAGCGCGTGGTTGTTTCAGCTCAGCGCCTTCTCCGCCTTGGCAAATGCGAGATCGACGAAACCAGCGCTGGTGTAATCGTTGTCGTTGATGTCGAAGCCTTGCTCTGCAATCAGGCGGCGGCAGGCGGCGACAGCGCCCGCATCGTACTTGATGCCCGACCACCGGGTAATTTCATCGAGAGCGGCAGCCATGCCCTTGGCGTCGCGGTAAGGGCGGGCCGACTGGATGGCTTCCACCACATCCGCCACGGTGATGATACGCGACTCAAGAATGATGTCATCGCCCATGAGACCGCTCGGATATCCCGAACCATCGAGCTTCTCGTGGTGCTGCAGGATCATGGTCGCGATCGGCCATGGAAAATGCACGGATTTCACGATCTTGTAGCCGGTGGCCGGATGCAGACGGATAGTCCTCCAGGCATCGGAGCCGAGCTGGCCGTGATCCGCCAGCACATCCGTCGATACCACAATCTTGCCGATGTCGTGCATCATGCCGCCGAAATAGATGCCTTCAAGGCGCTGCTCGTCTATCCCCATCTCGCGCCCGATGGCATAGGCGAGGGCAGCCACGCGCCGCTGATGCCCGGCAGTGTAAGGGTCGCGCACTTCGGTGGTCGCAGCCACCGAATCGATGGTCTCGATCAGGCTCGTCTTCAGCTTGAGCGAATATTCGTGGATTTTCGCCTCGGCTGCCTTGCGCTCGGTAATGTCGCGCAGGTAGGCGGTGAAGTAGGGGCTGCGTCCGGGATGAATCGGCAGCACGGTAAGTTCGACCGGAATTTCCTTGCCGTACTTGGTTTGTCCGCTCACCTCAACCCGGTGGCCGATAACGCTGCCTTTCCCGGTTTGCAGGTAGCGCGCCAGCGCTTCGCGATGACGGTTGCGATAGCGCTCGGGAATAATCAGTTCATCCAGGCGCTGGCCGATGGCTTCCGCTGCCGGGTAGCCGAATACGACTTCTGCGGCGTGATTATATTCGACGATGATGCCGTCATGGTCGATGGCGATGATGCAGTCGAGCGAAGAATCCAGCAATGCATTAAACCATTCCTGGTCAACCAGGTGCTCGTGCAGCGATATGGGTTCTTTCACGTTCATGGATATTCCAGAATTTTGTTGAGGGCCTTGATATCAAATTATTCTATTCCAAATCTGCAAATCGGGCTGGGCCAATGGAAAATAACGAGTTGAATGGCTGCTCAGGGAAGCGTAATGGGTTATCCGCGCTTGATGAAATCAGCGCGGGTGAACCATCTTTGCCGGTTGCACCCAAAGGTCGAATTCGTTTTCCGTGACATATCCCAGCACCAATGCGGCTTGCTTCAGGGTGCTGCCTTCATGGTGCGCCCGCTTGGCGATCTCGGCGGCACGGTCGTAGCCGATGTGCGGTGCGAGGGCGGTCACCAGCATCAGGGAGCGTTCCATCAGCTCCGCAATGCGCTCGTGCCTGGCTTCGATGCCGCGCACGCAGTGTTCCTCGAAGCTTGCCATGCCATCCGCGAGCAGCCGCACGCTCTGCAAAAAATTGTGGGCGATGAGCGGCTTGTATACGTTCAACTCGAAATTGCCCGATGCGCCGCCGAGGTTGATGGCGACATCGTTGCCGAAGACCTGGCAGCACAGCATGGCCAGCGCTTCGCACTGCGTCGGGTTCACCTTGCCCGGCATGATCGAGCTGCCCGGCTCGTTCTCCGGAATACTGATCTCCCCCAGACCGGAGCGCGGCCCGGAAGCCAGCCAGCGCACATCGTTGGCTATTTTCATCAGTGCGGCGGCAAGCGTCTTGAGCGCGCCGTGTGCGGACACCAGCGCATCGTGTGCGGCCAGGGCGGCAAACTTGTTGGCCGCGCTCCGGAATGACAACCCGTTGCTGTGCGCCAATTCGGCGGCGACGCGCTCGCCGAATTCGGCGTGGGTATTAAGCCCGGTGCCCACTGCCGTGCCGCCGGCTGCCAGCTCGCAGAGCGAGGGCAACGCCGCGACTACTACCGACTCCGCAAACTCCAGTTGCGCCGCGTAGCCGGAGAATTCCTGGCCCAGCGTCAGCGGGGTCGCATCCTGCAAGTGCGTGCGCCCGATCTTGACGATGCCGGTGAATGCGGCGGATTTCTTTTCAAACGTCGTGCGCAGCGTACGCAATGCGGGCAGCAACTTGAGGGAGATGCCGAGGCTGGCAGCCACGTGCATCGCGGTGGGAAAGATGTCATTGGACGACTGGCCGAGATTGACCTCGTCGTTGGGATGCACCAGCCGCCCTTCGCCGCGCACCCCGCCGAGCAGCTCCGAGGCGCGGTTGGCGAGTACCTCGTTCATGTTCATGTTGCTCTGCGTGCCCGAACCGGTCTGCCACACGGATAGCGGGAATTCCTGCGCATGGCGTCCCGCCAGCACTTCGTCTGCCGCTTGTGCGATGGCATTTGCTTTTGCCGCATCCAGCAGGCCGAGGTCGCGGTTGACGAGTGCGCAGGCGCGTTTGACTGCAGCGAGTGCAAGCATGAGTTCTTCCGGCATACGCTCGGATGAAATATGGAAATGCGCCAGAGAACGCTGTGTCTGCGCGCCCCAAAGCCGCTCGGCAGGAACCTCGATATTGCCGAACGAATCGTGTTCCATCCTGGTGGTCATCATGCATCCCCCCTATGAAATCGCCCTGGCCAAAAGAAACGCGGCGGCAGCGGCAGTGCCGCCAGCCAGTAAGGTTTGCAGGGCGCCGGTGGCGCCGCCCCTGAAGTAGCCGGATCCGGCCAGTGCGAACAGTGTAACAGCGATCGGGAAGACAGTGACCAGATGGCGAATTCCCGTACTACTTTCATTTGGTTTCCCGAAGCGGCCTGCAGCAACATTACAAAATCATACCGCGCAACTGCTCCGTTTTAACACGCTCCCCTTTGCGTATCAGTTCCCTTGCAGCTTCCAGCTTGTCCCATACATTGCACATCATCACCCCGCGAACCTTGTTGTCGGCAAGATAATAGATTACGCCAGTTTCGTTTTCCTTTTTCCAGTCGGCAAACATTTCCAGCCCGGTGCTGACATGGCCGACTGCCTCATAGCCGAACTCAAAAATATCCGAGAAGAAATAGGGCAGGTAGGTATAGGGTTCCTGCGCGCCTGCCATGTTCCTGCCTGCCTGCTTCCCCTGACTCAGCGCATTATCCCAGTGTTCGTTGCGCATCTGCCGCCCCAATGCCGGACAGGGGAAAAAAGCGTTATCGCCCGCAGCATAAATTCCCGGATGCGAGGTCTCCAGATACTCGTTGACCACGATGCCGTCCCCCGTATCCAGGCCAGCCGCTTGGGCGAGGTCAATGGACGGGGTTGCACCGATGCCGACGATCACGATATCCGTGTAAACAGATTTTCCAGCCGATGTGTCAACGCGGAATCCGCTGCCGTTCTTGCTGATCGACACAGGCATTTCAGAATTCAGTATCCTGATTCCCCGTGCCCGGTATTGGCCTTGCAGTTTCTGCCCAAGGGGTTCGGGGAATACCCTGCTGCAAATATAAGTGCTTGGAAAGATCAGCGTGACCTCATCCAGGCTGATACTGAGCGCTGCAGCAAGCTCCGAGCCGATAAACCCGCCGCCTATGATTAGCGCAGACTTGGCTTTTGCGGCCCGGTGCTGGATTTGAAAATAGTCCTCAAGGGTACGGAAGTAGCAGATTTCTTCAATATCCCCTCCGGGTATGGGCAATTTTCGCGGTTCCACGCCCGTTGCGAGAAGCAGTTTTTCAAACCTGTAGACATCGCCATTCGCAGCGCTGACTTTCCTCTCCCGGCGGTCAATCTCGACCACCTTCACACCCAGGTTTACGGTAATGCCATGCTGGTTATAAAAGCTCTGGTCATGGGTAAAGATGTCATTAACCTTGGCCTTGCCAAACCATAACTGCTTGGAAAGAGGCGGGCGCTCATAGGGCAAGTGCTTCTCGTCACCGATTAATAATATTGTCCCTTCGGCATCGAGTTCCCTGATTCCCTCGACAGCCGATACGCCTGCTTTTCCCGATCCCACGACCACATAAGTGAAAGCTTGTTCTGACATGGCTGCCCCCTTGCAAAAGGTTTATAAGAAGCCCGGCTTAAGTATAAGGCTGCAACGCATTGTATCCCTCCCCGCGAACGGTGTGCATGCAGGATGGAAGGTTTCATGAAACCGGCCTGGAAACTCCGGATAAAAGGAAGCGGGCAACTGAAAACTTACCATCGTTATGTCAGGCTGGAACGCGGCTGCCAGGGTTTTCAGCCCGCACAACCATGCTCCAGCGCTTGCACAATATCAATTCATTCGCTGCCAGCGCAGTCAGCTAAAGCAAGGACAAGTGCCATAATCGCCATGATGGTTTTCATCTCGCTCTCCTTAAATTATTAAGCTACATGACTACATGGTAATGAGATGGCCTTGATGGCGGTATCGGCAAACTGCCTGGTCCGTGCCAAGCAATTTCGTGAATCTTCCATCGGTGTTTATCCTAATGCCCACAGTGTGCCAAGCCTTGTAGATTCTTTGAAGCGTGTACAAGTCCAGGTTGCCTGATTTCCCCCGGCCTGGGGCACGATCCAGGTACGGCGCGTTAGTAGGGCATGCCACCGTCCTGGTTATCCGCTTCTATGAGAACCAGCGCAGAAATGCAGCGGCGCTCAGCGCAATAGCGGCGAGAACCACCGATGAAAGCAATGCTGTGTTTGCTTTCCTTTCAGGCCAGTTCGCGCCCCGTAAAACATAAGTCGCCACGAGCAGGAAGCCTGTTGCCGCGCATAACATTTTTATCACGAGTGCAACGACCGCAATACCCGCAATGTCCGGGAGTTGGTGGTAAAAAGTATAGCTCACCATGCCAAAAACTGCGCCGCTTGCGGCCTGCGTTCCCCACCCGGCAAGCGCAAGCCAGGCAAGCTTTTTCCTGACATCGGCACTCCCGATCCTGGCAGCCGCAAGGGAACCGCCTACCGTCGCGACGGCACCGAAATTATGCAAAACCTGGACTACGGCATAGGCCAGGTTTTGTGCATTACTCATTTCGATATGACATTAACGCACCCTTCAACGCCGGTCGGGACATGCCCCTTGGTGTTGACCACAAGGCATATCTGGTGCTTGCCTGATGCAAACGGGCCAATCCCGGCGGACCCTTTGAGTTGACGGAGGACATCCACCCGCTTGCCGTCCACATTGAGATGAAGGTGATCACCATCAGGGCCGGGAACCACCTCGTAACTCAACTCGATCTTGTCACTGGAGCCGATCATCACGCCGTCTGCGGGCATGGTGATCGTGACTTTTCCACTCGCGGCAAACACCATGCCTGACCCGGAAAGGAATACAAAAAGAATCAGCTTCAGAATTCTGTTATTCATGATCGTTCTCCTTGAAATAAAACAAGTGACAAGAAACTTGCAACCTGAACACGGTCAATCTGTGGCTGGCGTCGGCACCTTTCGGTACTTAATGTGCGGCAAAAGTCAGGCGGTTGCCATGATTCTCCAGGTTGCCAACCCGAATACCGGCTGCACTGCATTCTAACTCCTTGTTATGGCGGCATGCAGAAATCTTGCATGCGCCTACTCCTGTGATATCTTTTGCACCGCCACGCACCATCGACTTAAAGAAAGTATCGCACATGGGGCGGTCGCCATTGCCCGTCGCTTAGCGGGAAAACACTGAACAAGTCACCCAACTGGCATGCCTGGGCGTTATAGCCATGAAGCGAATTGCGGAAAGGTAACGACATAAAACAAGCGACACTGGCACCTTATGATCAAGAGGCCATTGGTACAGGCAGACGGGCCGGTCAACGTGCTGGGTATCGCGGTGGACACCACCGTGCAGGAGCCTTCGGAGATGAGGCTTGCAGAATCCTGTCTGGAACTGCAACGGCTTTCCGCCCATCTCGAAAATCTCAGGAAAGACGAGCGTGAGAAGATTGCGCGCAACCTGTATGATGAAATGGGATCGTTGCTGGTCGCACTGAAAATGCGAGTCGCCTGGCTTGGGTCATAATTGCCCGCCGGAATGCCGCACCTTGCGGACGAGACAGGCCACATCTCCGGACTGGTGGCGGATTATGCGAAAAAATTCCGGCTACGAACAGGCGTCGAGTGCATACTTGTCTTGCCGGAGGAAGAATTGGCGCTGGATGCAAACCAATCTGTCACGCTATTCCGGATTCTTCAGGAATCCCTGGGTAATGTGGCAAAATATGCACGGGCAAGCAAAGTAAAATACTATTTACGAAACGTGAGGATTCCCTTTCGCTGGTAGTTGAAGACAACGGTATCGGGTTCGACACTCCCGTACACAAGAAACGATCCTTCGGCTTGACAGGGGTCAGGGAGCGCGCCTTGATGATGGGCGGGGCTTCGGGCTGCATGACGAAAGATGCCGCACGAGGTCTTGAGCAACAGGAAATACCAGGTGGTGCGGCTGCTCGGCTCCGGCAAAAATCTATCGGATATCGCTGAAGATTTATCCCTGAGCCCCAAGGCCATCAGCACCTGCCGCACGTAATATTCTTGAAAAAATGAAACTGAAGAATAATACCGAACTTACCTTTTACGTAATCCAGAACATCCTGATTGACACATGAAAATCGGCATTCCGAAAGAAATAAAAGTCAACGAAAACCGCGTCGCCCTGGTTCCTTCCGGCGCGGAGGCGCTGGTCGCCGCCGGGCACACCGTGCTGCTGGAAACAGGCGCCGGGTGCGGCAGCGGTTTCAGCGACGAACAATATGTCTCGGCTGGTGCGCGCATTACCGCCGGTGCCGATGCAGTCTGGGCGGAAGCAGAGCTGATCGTCAAGGTTAAAGAACCAATAGAGCGCGAGTGGAAACAGGTCAAATCAGGACAAATGCTGTTCACCTATTTCCACTTTGCCGCCAGCCAGAAGCTGACCCAGGCGCATCTGGATTCCGGTGCCACCTGCATTGCCTACGAAACGGTGGAACTGCCATCGGGCGAGTTGCCCCTGCTGACCCCGATGTCGGAAGTGGCGGGACGCATGGCGGTGCAGGAAGGCGCTAAATATCTGGAAAACCTGTACGGTGGCCGTGGTGTGCTGCTGGGAGGCGTACCCGGCGTGCCGCCTGCGCATGTCGTCATTCTCGGCGGGGGTGTGGTGGGCGCAAATGCCGCCAGGATGGCTGCCGGAATGGGCGCCAGAGTTACCATCCTCGATATTTCGCTGGAACGCCTGCGCCATCTCGGCGACATCATGCCTGCGAATGTACAACTGGTTTTTTCCAACCGGCACACCGTGCTGGAACACATCGGCAGCGCCGACCTGGTCATAGGCAGCGTGCTGGTCACCGGCGCCGTTGCGCCCAAGCTGATACGTCGCGACGATCTCAGCGCCATGCTCAAAGGCGCGGTCATCGTGGACGTGGCCGTAGACCAGGGTGGCTGCGTTGAAACCAC
>JAQTOM010000003.1:41584-62919 GCA_028713345.1 Gallionellaceae bacterium
AAAGTGCTGGAGCGCACCGTGCTTGGTGATGGCTGCAACGCGCTGGAACTCCCTTCCAACATCTGGCATGCCGTGCTGTCGCTGGACAAAGGCGGCGTAATCTTCGAAGTGAAGCACGGGCCGTACCTGCCGGTTGGGGAATGCGATGTCGCCGCATGGTGCAAGGGCCTGGATGCAGCAACGCTGAATGGCTGGTATGCGGTTGCGTGCGGGGGCGACAAGTTGCCGGCAGCCTGCTGCAAACATAATTCTTCTCACATGGATTGAACCTTGCACCGCAAGTTCATTTGCCGCTAATGCGGCGCCGCAATCAGATAAATCGCAAGCCCCGTCATCACCAGCCCGCTTATCAGCTTCAGCCATTTACCTTCCTGTTCCTGTAGCCGCCGCTGGCTGAGCGTGGCCACGCCAATCGCCAGCACGATCACGTCATCGAACATGTAGGCAAAATTGTAAAGCAGCAGGTACCCATAATAGCTCCAGTAATCGAGGCGCTGCAGCGTCAGGATGCGCGTGTACAAGGCCGGGAAGCCCGAGGTGCACATGAGTTCCACCAGTTGCACCAGAACCGCGAGCACCACGGCTCCGGCCAGCGCCGCCGCCAGGCCTCCGGCCTGCAGAATTTGGCGCATCCGCGCATAGAGTTTGGGCTTCGCGGTTCCGGGAATGGAAAGCGAAAACCCACGGCCCAATGCCCAGAAGTCCTTCAGATTGACAAGCCCGGCCATACCGGCGACCACACCCAGAATGATTTCGGATAGCCGCGAGATGCCGACCAGGAAAAACAGGTTGAGCCACGCAGCCATGAAGGCAAAGTAGGCGATTCCCTCCACCGCAACAAAAGTCCCCGCGATGAGCAGCATCCTGATGCGGTTTTTCAGGGAGGCGAGCATCGCGATCATGAAGACGAGCACCCACATCGAGCAGGGATTGAAGCCATCCAGCAAGCCGATGATGACGGTGAACAGCGGCAGCCCCATCTCGGCCACCGTCACCCGCACGCCGATGAGAGGGATATTGATGGCGTCCGCCGGCATTGCGCCTGCGGGAGGCCCGCAAGGCAACTTCTCTTCGACGGTGCAGGTGTTGCCGGATTTGCCAGCCTCCTGCTTCTGTGGCGCAGCCTGATCCAGCAAGACATTGATGCGCGCGCCGGTGGTGTTCGCGCCGGCATACCCGATGATGAGATTGCCGTGCACATAAAAGGCGGGAACGGCGATGTTGCTTACGCCTGACTGCCTGGCTAAAGCCTCCAGGCGCCTGAGCGCCGCGGGGTCTTGCATGACATCGCGCACGACGACATGCAAGCCGTGGCGGCTGGCGCCCAGCCCCTTCACGAAATCCTTGGCAGCATCGCAGTGAGAGCAGCCATCCCGCGTGAAGAGTTCGAGCTCCGCCTGCGCTTCAGCAGGCGTATCCGGCGCTGCATCGGCAACCGCTGTCGCGGCGATGGCGAAGAAAAAAAGCAGCGGCAGCAACAACGTTTGGCGGAAATGGAGAGGGCGCATATTTTCGATCATCATGAATTCAGCAGCCGGCAGAAATGCCGTGTGTTAACTTGCAGGAACGGGATGGGTGCTGCGCCGGGCAACGGCGGGTTGAACGGCCTGCATTGCAGCAGGTGCTGACCCGCAACCTCCAGGGTCATCCCCCTTATTCTAACGGTCAGGCAGGCACATCATCCCGGAAAACAAATCCTTTGCGCCATGACCGTTGGCCGCAAGCTCGAAACTTCGCCTCGCGAGTTTCATTACGTTAATGTCCGCCGGTAAGCGGAACGAATCTCACTGGCAGGATATTTTTCCGCTGGAGCGCACCATCCCGGGACTTTGTAATCAATATCAATTCCTGTGCGTATGACCAGTCGCCCACGGGAATCACCATGCGCCCGTCCGGCTTGAGCTGGTCCAAAAGCGGCTGCGGCACGTGATCCGCTGTGGCGGTAACGATAATCCCGTCAAATGGCGCATGCGCGGGCCAGCCATAATTACCATCCCCGACTTTCACCTGGACGTTGGCATAGCCCAGTTCATTCAGCAGAGTTGCTGCCCGCGCAGCCAGCGGCTCGATGATTTCCATGCTGAACACCTCGCCAGCCATTTCGGCGAGGATGGCCGCCTGATAGCCTGACCCGGTGCCAACTTCCAGCACCCTGTCCTGTTTGCCTACCATCAGCAATTCTGTCATCAGGGCCACGATGTAGGGCTGCGAGATGGTCTGCCCATGGCCTATGGGCAACGGGTGATTGTAATAGGCGCCGTAGCTCTCCTCTTCTGGAACGAAACGGTGGCGCGGCACGCGCCCCATGACAGACAGCACTTTTTCGGAAATAGGCATTGGCTCATGACCGTAAGTTTCATTTGCCATCGCCTTGATTTCCTCGACCATCCGGTGCCGCGCCAGGGTATGACGATCACCGTCAGCGGGGGCAACATGCGACTTCAGGAAATCCATGATCATCTCTGCCGATCCCGGCGCTTCAGGGCGATGCCTGCCACTTCGATCGTGACGCCCAGAGCTAATAGCGATGCCCCCGCCCATGTCTCGGGAGCCAGAAACATCATCATCGCTCCCGCTATTGCGAGCAAGGCTGCCAAGGGTCGCCTGAGATACGGTTTTCTCAACATCAAGAGCGCTCCTCCGCCCACATGTAAACGGGAATCTGGCGTCGGCCAAACGGCTTTTCGAAATTCCCGAAACGTCCGGCGATTTTTGTCCCACATTGCGGACACGCGCCCTGCGGCGTGAGGTCGTAATGGCGTATGTCGTACCAGTCGCGCACGATAGCCGCGTGATGGCATTGCGGGCAATAGGTGGTGTCGCCCTCCGCGTCGTGCACGTTGCCGGTATAGACGTAATGCAGGCCGGCATCCAGCGCGATGCGGCGCGCCTTGCCCAGCGCGGCCGGCGGCGTGGGCGGCACGTCCGCCATCTTCCAGTCCGGGTGGAAGGCGGAGAAGTGCAGCGGCACTTCCGGCCCCAGTTCCTTCGCCACCCACGCGCTCAACGCCTTGATCTCGGCATCCGAGTCGTTGTAGCCGGGAATGAGCAGGGTGGTGATCTCCAGCCAGCAGCCGGTGTCGTGGTGGACGTAGGCCAGCGTGTCCAGCACCGGCTGCAGATGGCCGCCGGTGAGCTTGACATAGAAGTCATCGGTGAAGCCCTTGAGGTCGATGTTGGCCGCGTCCATCCTGGCGTAGAACTCGCGGCGCGGTGCGTCGTGGATATAGCCGGCGGTGACGGCCACGGTCTGGATGCCCAGTGCATGGCAGGCGTCGGCCGTGTCGAGCGCATATTCCAGAAAAATCACCGGGTCGTTGTAGGTGAAGGCCACGCTCTTGCAATCATGTTTTTTCGCCGCTTGGGCAATGGCCCCGGGCGTGGCCTGATCCATCAGCCGGTCCATGTCGCGCGACTTGGAGATGTCCCAGTTCTGGCAGAACTTGCAGGCCAGGTTGCAGCCTGCGGTGCCGAAGGAAAACACGCTGGAGCCGGGGTAGAAATGGTTGAGCGGCTTCTTCTCGATGGGGTCGATGCAGAAGCCGGAGGAACGGCCATAGGTGGTGAGCACCATGGCGTCCCCCGCCCTGCCGCGCACGAAACACGCCCCGCGCTGGCCTTCGTGCAGCTTGCAATCGCGCGGGCACAGGTCGCACTGGATGCGGCCATCTTCCAGCCTGTGCCAGTATCTTGCGGGATGGCGTTCATTCATGCCGATTGGTTCATCCATCATTTGCTCCTTCCGTTTTCACATCAGTATGGCGGTTCTTTGTACATAACTAACAGCAAGAAAAGAAACTGCATCTCCCGTTTTTGGACGCGCCGCTCACCGCGCAGCCTTGCGCGCCTGGATGCGCCGCAAAAATACGCTCATCACCTCGTGATACAGCGCATCCTTGAGCAGCGCATCCTCGCTGCCGGCATCGATGTTGGGGTTGTCGTTGATCTCGATGAAGTAATAGTGTTCGCCTGCCTGCTTGATGTCCACGCCATAAAAACCATCGCCGATGAGATTGGCCGCCTGCAGGGCGAGCCGCAGCATCTCCCTGGGCGCGCTGGTTTCTGCTATCGCCACTACAGAACCCTCGACATAGCTCCCGCTCTGCTCGTCGTGCCTGACGATCTGCCAATAACCGTCAGCCATGTAGTATTTGGCCACGCACAACAGTTTGCGGTCCAGCACAATTACCCGCCAGTCGAACTCGGTGGGCAGGTATTCCTGGGCGATGATCAATTCCGATTTCTGCAGCAGCTCGCAGGCCTTGCTGCGCAGCTGCTCCTGCGTATCCACCTTCACCACGCCCAACGAGAAGGAGCTATCCGGCTGCTTGAGCACACAGGGCAGCGCAAGGCTGTAAGCGACCTGGTCAACATTGCCCTTGTGCACCAGCAGGGTCTTCGGCACAGGCAGGTGATGCCTGGCAAACAGCTCGGCCAGATAGACCTTGTTGTTGCACTTCAGGATGGAATCGGCATCGTCTATGACCACCAGGCCGTCCGCCGCGGCTTGCCGCGAGAACTGGTAGGTGTAATGGTTGGCAAAGGTCGTGTCGCGGATGAACAGCGCATCGAACTCACCCAGCCGCGCGAAGTCGGCGCGCGTGATGAAGTTTGCGCGCATGCCGAGCGCTTCGGCTGCGCGCCGGAATTTCTGCATGGCCTTGGAGTTGGAGGGCGGCTCGGGGTCGTCGGGGTCGTGCAGGATAGCGAGATGGAAGTGTGCGGCACGCGGTTGAGCCTGCGGCTTGTGCTCGGCAAAAAATTCCATCGCGGCCTTGACCAGAAAATCACGCTGGCGCTGTGGCATCTCTTCAATAGCCAGCGGCAACACATCGACCAACCGCCACTGGCCGGCGTGACATTCAAAGCGGGCGCGCAGCAGCGGGATTTGCAGCAACTTGTAAAGTTGCAGGCCGAGCTTGGCGTAGCGCTTGACCTCGCTGCGCCCGAAATAAATGCTCAGCTCGAACGAGTCCGCCTTGAGCGGAGCAAATTCCCGCTGCATGGGCTCAATCAAACATTCAGTCAGCCAATCAGCCTGCGTGGAAGATGGCAAATCCGCAATGGTTGCCAGCCGCGGAAACGGCTGTTGGCCACGCGCCTCCGCCAGCAGGGATACGTAATACCCCATGCTCTGGTAATCGTAGGAACGGCACAGGTTGAACACCCGGTCGGCGCTGCTCATCCCGTAGGCAGCATCGGTCAGATAGGCGCGCGCATGCACCACGGTCAAGCCGGGAATATCCAGCGGCCAGTCGTGCAGATCGCTAACAACGAGGAGATTGCTCATGGCTCTTGATGGATTACCCGTTGAATGCCTGACGGAACAGAGTCTACGTCGCCTGCGGGCTGATGGCAATTTAGCGGTTCTCTGATTAAACCCTCCATACCGGCCGTGTCAATCTTGCACTCGGCCTGTCGGGTAGCAAGTTGCCTGCATTTTGTTGAATACACACAGTATCCAGTTGATTGAAACACCGTGTGGCAGCACCTCGAAACACGCCATAAGTGGCTCGTTTGGCCGCGAGACACAGGCTCTTTGACTGACACCGGAGTAGCCGGGCAAGGCTTTTACTTGTCACAAGAAGGCTGATGGCAGTATAATTCGCTTCGTTGAGTTCGCAAGGATAGCAAGGGTTGCACAGGGAAATTCTGGTTAATGGTATGTATTCATAGTGGTTTAAGCGCCATTAGTAATGCAACTTTTCGTTAGCTTGATCCCGTCGGCGCATCATCGGCCATAGTTTATGGAGTGGTAGTTCAGTTGGTTAGAATACCGGCCTGTCACGCCGGGGGTCGCGGGTTCGAGTCCCGTCCACTCCGCCAGATTAAGGTGAACGCAAGTTCACCTTTTTTCATATTGTTTTTAGATTCCATCGGGTAGGCACTATGTTCGATTTTGTACGTGAGAAAAGACGCTTTGTGCAAATTGTGCTGGCACTCATCATTCTTCCGTTTGCATTGTGGGGCGTGGACTCGTACCGCAAGGGCGGTGGCGGCGAGCCGATGGCCACGGTGGGCGGTGAAAAAATCAGTCCACAGGAGTTCGATCTCGCCTTGCGCCAACAGCAGGAAAGGATGCGCGAGTCGATGGGCGACAAATTCGACCAGACGGTACTCGACAAGCCGGAAATCAAGCATTCGATCCTGGAGAACCTGGTCAACCAGCACCTGCTGGTATCCCAGGCGCGCGCTGCCGGATTGACGGTAAGCGATGACCAGTTGGCGCAGATTATCGCCAGTATTGCGGCATTCCAGAAGGACGGAAAATTCGACAAGCAGCAGTATGAAGCGGCGTTGAGCAGGCAGAACATGTCGCCGCTGATCTTCGAAGCGAAGGTGAAGCAGGAATTGGGCATGCGTCAGCTGATCGATGCCTATACCCGCAACGGCCAGGCCGCGAATACCGTCGCGGATAACCTGATACGCATAAACGAACAGCAGCGCGTGATCGGCACGGCAGAGATCGCACTCGAACCGTTTCTCAAGCAGGCATCGGTAGACGATGCCGCCATCAAGAATTATTACGAGAAGAACTCCGGGGAATTCCAGGCGCCGGAGCAGGCCCGCGTGGAGTATGTGGTTTTTTCTGCCGAGGCACTGCAAGCGCATGTGACTGCGGACGAGGCTGAAATCAAAAAATATTATGAGGAGCACCAGCCTGAATTCGGCACCCCGGAACAGCGCCAGGCGGCGCACATCCTGATCTCGGTGGCAGCACAGGCATCCGACAAGGACAAACAGGCTGCCAAGGCCAAGGCGGAGCAGGTGCTGGAGAAGGTCAAGCAGTCACCGACCAAGTTCGCCGAGCTGGCCAAACAGAATTCACAGGATCCAGGTTCGGCAGCGAATGGCGGCGACCTCGGTTTGTTTGGGCGCGGCATGATGGTCAAGTCATTTGATGATGCCGTGTTCCAGCTCAAGCAGGGCGAAATCAGCGGCTTGGTGCAGTCCGATTTCGGCTTCCACATCATCAAGCTGCTGGCGATCAAGCCCGCGCAGACGCAGGCCTTGGGTGAAGTGAAAAATACCATTGCACAAAAATTGAAGCAGCAGAAAGCGAGTGAAAAATTCGCCGAGCTGGCGGAAAAATTCAGCAATACGGTGTATGAGCAAAGCGACACTCTCAAGCCCGCGGCAGAACTGGTAAAGATGCCGGTGCAGCAAAGCGCATGGCTGAATAACGACCAATCCGGGGCGGCGCCCTGGACGGGCAAGGCGCTGCAAGCCGTGTTTTCCAAGGAAGTGGTGAAAGACAAGCGCAACAGCGCCGCCGTTGAGGTGGCGCCCAATACGCTGCTGGCGGTGCGGATGCTGGAATACAAACCGGCCAGCACGCGCCCGCTGGCAGAGGTAAGCGGGGCTATCCGCCAGAAGCTGCTGCGCCAGCAGGCGCATGAGCTTGTGCTGAAGCAGGGCAAGACAGTGTTGGCGCAATTGCAGCGTGGCGAAAAAGTGAACCTGGAGTGGAAAGCCGTGCAGACCGTCACGCGTATGCAACATGCCGGACATAACAATGAACTGACACGCCAGGTGTTCCAGGCGGATGCAGCCAGACTGCCTGCCTATGTGGGCGCAGAAAATGCGCAAGGCGGTTATTCGCTGGTGCGGGTGGATGCAGTCAAGGAACCCGCTGCGATTGACGATGCCAAGCATGCCAACTATGTGCAGCAACTACGCCAGGTTACCGGTGAAGAACTGTTTCGCGCCTATCTGGCAGATGCCAAGGCACATGCCGACATCAGCATGAAAACTTTTGCTGCGGACGACAAGAAATAAACTGCACAGCATTAACGGGCGCATGCGCAACTGCCTTAGCTGAATGGCGAAGCTTCTGGATGAAAAATTGACGCAACCTTTCTAAATGCCCACCGAAGAAGAAGTCCGTGCTGCCTTGCATAGTGTTATCGACCCCGAAGTCGGTATGAACATTGTCGACCTCGGATTGGTCTACGGCGTGAACATCGCTGACAACAAGCTGCAAGTTGACCTCACCATGACCACGCCGGCCTGCCCGATGGGCGAGATGATCCTCGATGATGCGCGGCGGGCGCTGAAAGCACTGGCGCCCGACTGTGCCGAAATCGAAATCAACCTTGTCTGGGAACCGCCGTGGGATGCCTCCATGATGACCGCACACGCACGCCAGCATTTCGGCTGGGACCCAGCAAAACAGGCCGACTGAAAATACCATGAGTGGAAACAGGGTCACGCGACCTGGCGATCTTGGCGTTCCCTTCCGCCTGCCGCTGCTGATTATGGGATTCATCTCTCTGGCTGCCGGGGTGGGTGCGGGGTTGCTGCGTCTGGGCTGGGCCGCGCCGTTCCCGCCCGCGGGATTGATGCCGTTGCACGGACCGTTGATGATATTGGGTTTCCTCGGCACCGTCATCGGGCTGGAACGCGCGGTCGCCCTGGGCCGCCACTGGGCCTACGCAGGCCCGCTCCTGACCGGACTGGGCGGCCTCAGCCTCCTGCTTGGGTTTCCACAAGCAATTGGGGCGGCAGCCATCGCATGCGGCAGCGCCGTGCTGCTTACGGGATCAATCCTGATTGTGCGGCGCCAGCGTGAGCTGTTCATGGTAACCATGACGCTCGGTGCGGCAAGCTGGCTGGCTGGCAACCTGCTGTGGCTAGCCGGTTTGCCGGTAGCGGCAGTGGTGGGGCTGTGGATCAACTTCCTGGTATTGACCATCGCCGGAGAGCGGCTGGAACTGTCCCGCTTCCTGCCGCCCTCCCCTGTCGCCAAGCGCGTTTTTGCGGTTATTCTGGCGGTGTTGCTAGCGGGCAGCTTGATGATCCTGATGTCCATGGGAACATACCTTTACGGTTTCGGATTACTCGCCCTCGCGCTGTGGCTGTTGCGCCAGGACATCGCGCGCCGGACGGTGAAAGAGCGGGGGCTGACCCGCTTCATCGCCGTATGCCTGCTCTCCGGCTACGCCTGGCTCGCCTTGGGCAGCATGGCCCTGCTGGCCGCCGGAGGGCTGACGGGTGCGGCCTACGATGCGGTGCTGCACGCCATCCTGATCGGCTTCGTGTTCTCGATGGTATTCGGCCACGCGCCGATCATTTTTCCCTCGGTAGTCCGCGTCAAGATGCCCTACCACTGGACGTTCTACCTGCCGCTACTGGTGCTGCATGCGTCGTTGGCCGCGCGCCTCTGCGGCGACGGGCTTGCCTTACCGCACCTGCGCAACATGGGCGGATTGCTGAATGCGGCGGCACTGGCGCTATTCATCCTGAGCACCCTCAGCAGCGTGATCCGCGGGTTCCGCACCGCAAAATAACGCCTGGCCAGCAAGCACCGACCCCTGCTTAAGGGGGATCGTTTGCGGCTATGCCAAGCAAAACACCCAGGGGCATTCCTGCACAGGAGTAAAGTATATTTTTCTTTGGGCTGATATTTCTGCAATTGCCATTATTCCGCCTGCCCCACTCCCGCTCAGCCCGAGCCCGCAGATGCGAGCCAAAACGCCGGCCATATCGAAGCCTGCAAGCCGTTCATGCTTCGACGAGCCGGTCTTGCGCATAGTCGAAGAGCTCAACACGAACGGCTCATGCTCCATTCGTGCCGGACCATAAAGAAGACTTTTACAGCTTCGCTAACATGCTGTTAAATTCAGGTTGTGGAACAGGGTGCTATTTTGGTAGAATCGCGCCCTCAATTTTTTTGTTAAGGGTAGTTTGTTCATGACAACTGTACGCGTTAAGGAAAACGAGCCGTTTGAAGTGGCCATGCGCCGTTTCAAGCGTTCGGTGGAAAAGACTGGTTTGCTGACCGAATTGCGCGCGCGCGAGTTCTACGAGAAGCCCACCGCAGAACGCAAGCGCAAGCTGGCCGCAGCCGTGAAGCGCCATTACAAGCGCCTGCGCCTGCAAGTGCTGCCTCCCAAGTTGTATTGATCCCTGACTGCACCGCGCCAACATGCTGGCGCGATGTCGGCATTCTCCCATGAACTTGAAGCAGCAAATCACCGAGGACATGAAGACGGCGATGCGCGCCAAGGATATGGCGCGTCTCGGCGCCATCCGCCTGCTGCTCGCCGCCATGAAGCAGCGCGAGGTGGATGAGCGCATCGAGCTTTCCGATGCCGACGTGATTGCGATCATCGAAAAAATGGTCAAGCAGCGGCGCGATTCCATCAGCCAGTTCGAGGCCGCCCAGCGCCAGGAATTGGCCGATGCGGAGAAGTTTGAAATCTCCGTGCTGCAAACCTATATGCCACAGCCGATGACCGAGGATGAAGTGGCGGCTGCCGTGACCGAGGCTATCGCCAGCAGCGGCGCCAAGTCGCCGCAGGAAATGGGCAAGGTGATTGCGCTGCTCAAGCCCAAACTGGCCGGGCGCGCGGATATGGGCAAGGTTTCGGCGCTGGTCAAGGCGCGTTTGTCCCAATAGTTTCTCCACACCGGGTTGTACGGCGCTCTGCCACCAGGATGCGAGGGCTGGGGTGATTCCAAAAAATTTCATTCAGGATTTGCTCAACCGCCTCGATATCGTGGACGTGGTCGAGCGCTATGTCCCACTTAAAAAGGCAGGCGCCAACTACGTTGCCTGCTGCCCCTTCCACAACGAGAAATCCCCTTCCTTCACGGTCAGCCAGGGCAAGCAGTTTTATCACTGTTTCGGTTGCGGCGCGCATGGCACGGCCATCGGTTTTGTCATGGAGCACGGCGGGCTGGGTTACGTAGATGCCATAGAGGAATTGGCGCGCGGCATCGGCGTGACGGTGCCGCGCGAAACTACGGCACAGGTGCAGCACAAGGTTGCCCCAGACTTGTATGAGGTAATGCAGGCTGCAACGCGTTATTACCGCGAGCAGTTGAAGCAATCGCCGCGCGCCATCGATTATCTCAAGCAACGCGGCCTCTCCGGCGAGATCGCGGCGCGTTTCGGTATCGGCTATGCGCCGGAGGGTTGGCAGAACCTGGCGGGTATTGTGCCAGATTATCAGGATGCCAGCCTGCTGGAGACCGGCCTGGTGATTGTGAACGACGATGGCAAGCGCTATGACCGCTTCCGCGACCGCATCATGTTCCCCATCGCGAATGTGCGCGGACAGGTCATCGGCTTTGGCGGGCGCGTGCTGGACAAAGGAGAGCCCAAGTACCTGAACTCGCCGGAAACCCCATTGTTTGAGAAGGGGCGCGAACTGTACGGCCTGTACCAGGCGCAGAAGTCAATCCGTGCCAACCGCCGCGTGCTGGTGGTGGAAGGCTATATGGACGTGGTGGCGCTGGCACAGCATGGGATCGAATATGCCGTCGCCACGCTGGGTACGGCGACCACGCCCTATCATGTGCAGAAGCTGCTGCGCCTGACCGACCAGGTGGTGTTCTGCTTCGACGGCGATGCGGCAGGACAAAAGGCTGCATGGCGCGCGCTGGAAAATGCGCTGCCGCAACTGGTGGACGGCAAGCGCATCGCCTTCCTGTTCCTGCCGGTGGAACATGACCCGGACAGCTTCGTGCGCGAACACGGGCAAGAGGAATTCGAGCGCTTGCTGGATGAAGCCTTGCCGCTGTCCGGCTATCTGCTGCGCGAATTGTCCGCACAAGTTGACCTGAAAACACAGGAAGGGCGCAGCGCCCTGCTGGAACGTGCCAAGCCTTTGCTCACAGCCATTACCGCGCCCGCCACCGCCCTGCTGCTGCGCAAGGAGGTGGCGGCGCTGGCCGGCATCACCCAGACCGAACTGGAGGGCCTGTACGCCATCAAGCCGGTCGGCGCGCCCGTGCGCCGCGCGCCACAGAAAGTGATGCGCAACGAACTGTCCGGTTTGCGTGCGTTGTTGAGGTGCATGCTGACCAGGCCGGAACTGGTGCACGAACTGCCGGTCGGGTGGAATGCGGAAGGGAGCGATGCGGCAACGGTTGCAGCAGTGGTGGAGTGGTTGCGCGGATGCGATTTTGCCGTCAGCACTGCCTCAATTATTCAGCAGTTTCAAGGTACGCCACACGAGGCCGTATTGGCGCGGGCAGAGGCCGACATGTTGCAGTGGGGCGAGGAATTTGTAATGGAAGAGTTTAACGGCATGCTCGCCAAGTTGCGCGAAGAGCAGCGCAGGCAGCAGCTTCAGGCGTTGGAAGCCAAAGGAATGAAGGGGTGGGACGAGCAGGAGCGGATGCTATATCGGCAACTATTGCAACGTGAGTAACTTGACCCGCCAAAGGTTCTGAAAAATCAGGTATAATTCGCCCCTTTTTCTTCCTCAGAAGTGGTATTAGTATCTTAATGCCCTTGACCAAATAATTGGGAACTGGAAATCTATCGATATGGCAACCAAGCAAGATAAGAAAAAAACCATCAGCGCCAAACAGGCGGCAGCTAACGCCAAGCAGGCTAAGCAGGCGGCCAGCAATAATAAACAGACTGATAATCCGGCAGAACAACAGCAGGATTTGGAGGCACGGCGTACCCGGTTGAAAACGCTGATTGCGCTGGGCAAGGAACGCGGCTACCTGACTTTCGGTGAAATTAACGATCACCTGCCTGAAATGCTGGAAGTCGAGCAGATCGAGGGTGTGGTCAGCATGATCAACGACATGGGTATCACCGTGTGTGATGAGGCGCCCGATGCCGAAAATATGATCATGTCGGAAGCGGCTCCGGTAGCCGCCGACGAAGATGCGGTTGAGGCTGCCGAGGCGGCGCTTTCCACGGTTGACTCCGAGTTCGGGCGCACCACCGACCCGGTGCGCATGTATATGCGCGAGATGGGTACGGTCGGCTTGCTCACGCGCGAAGATGAAATCGTGATCGCCAAGCGCATCGAAGAAGGCCTCAAGCACATGATCCAGGCGATTTCCGCCTGCCCGGCCACAATCGCCGAAATTCTTGCGCTGGCCGGCAAGGTTGCACGTGATGAGCTGCGTGTGGACGAAGTGATCGACGGCTTCATCGACACCGATGGCGGTGACGAGCTGGGGGCGGAACCGGGCGAGGTAAATGCAGCTGCTGGCGCTATGGATGTTGACGATGGCGAAGATGAGGACGACGGGGAAGCGGCTGCCGCCGCAAACCTGGCGCAGCTCAAGGAGGATGCGCTGGCCCGTTTCGCCATTATCTTCGACCTGTTCAACAAGATAGGCAAGGCCTATGAGAAGCATGGCTACCGCAGCAAGCAATACAACAAGCTGCAGGAACAGATTTCAAACGAACTGCTGCAATTCCGTTTTTCCGCCAAGCAGGTGGATGCCCTTTGCGAAACCATGCGTAACCTGGTTGAGGAAGTGCGCAGCTACGAGCGCAATATCCAGGAAATGTGCGTCACCAAGGCGCGCATGCCGCGTGCCCATTTCATCAAGACCTTTCCGGGCAACGAGGAATGCCTGGATTGGGCTGCACGCGAGGTGGCTTCCAAGAAGCCCTATAGCGAAACGCTGGCGCGGTTTGAGGCGGCCATCGTCGAGCGGCAGAAACAATTACTCGAACTGCAGAAGCGTGTAGGGATCCCGATCAAGGACCTGAAGGAAATCAACAAGCAGATGACCAACGGCGAAGCCAAGGCGCGCCGCGCCAAGCGCGACATGATCGAGGCCAACCTGCGTCTGGTGATCTCCATCGCCAAGAAATACACCAACCGTGGCCTGCAATTCCTCGACCTGATCCAGGAAGGCAACATCGGCCTGATGAAGGCGGTGGACAAGTTCGAATACCGCCGCGGCTACAAGTTCTCGACTTATGCCACGTGGTGGATACGCCAGGCGATCACGCGCTCCATCGCGGATCAGGCGCGCACCATCCGCATCCCGGTGCACATGATCGAGACCATCAACAAGATGAACCGCATCTCGCGCCAAATCCTGCAAGAGACCGGGCTTGAGGCAGATGCCGCGACGCTGGCGATCAAGATGGAAATGCCGGAAGACAAGATCCGCAAGATACTGAAAATAGCCAAGGAACCGATCTCCATGGAAACTCCCGTGGGCGACGACGACGACTCGCACCTGGGCGATTTCATCGAGGACTCCAACACCCTGGCGCCCATTGATGCCGCGGTATATGGCAGCTTGCACAATGTCACCAAAGACATTCTCGACAGCCTGACACCGCGCGAAGCCAAGGTATTGCGCATGCGCTTCGGCATCGAGATGAACACGGATCACACGCTGGAAGAGGTCGGCAAGCAGTTCGACGTTACGCGCGAACGGATCAGGCAGATCGAAGCCAAGGCACTGCGCAAGCTGCGCCATCCGTCACGTTCGGAAAAGTTGAAAAGCTTCCTGGACGGCGAAAATTAAGGCGCAGTAGCGAGATATCCGCTCGAGTTCAAACCAGAATCATCCAGAGTGCCTTAACCCGCAGCCTGAATTGAACCTTGCAGGGGCGGCCAACTGCCGGTAGAACTGCTCACCATCAGGCACAGGCGAACGGAGCGGAAACTCTATTCGTGCCGGATCACGCCCGTTCCATCACCGCCGCAAAGAAGCCATCGGTGCCATGCAGGTGCGGCAACAGTTGCAGGCATTCGCCCGTTTCCAGCGGAATCAACTGTTGCGCAAAGATATCTCCCGCGGAACGCAGGGTAAAGCCTGGGTGGCTTGCCAGAAATGCATCGACGATGGCGCGGTTTTCTTCATGCAGCAAACTGCAAGTGGCATACACCAGGCGGCCACCGGGCTTGAGCAGTTTGCTGGCTGCGGACAGGATGGCGGCCTGTTTCTGGGTAAGCTCGACTACGCTTTGCGGCGACTGGCGGAACTTGATATCCGGGTTGCGGCGCAATGTACCCAAGCCGCTGCATGGCGCATCCACCAGTACGCGGTCGATCTTGCCGGCAAGGCGTTTTATCTTGCTGTCGTTCTCATGCGCGATGAGCTGAGGGTGCAGGTTGGAAAGCCCGGAACGCTTCAAGCGCGGCTTCAGGTTGGCCAGCCGTTTTTCGGATATATCGAAAGCGTATAACCGGCCCTGCGAACGCATCATGTCACCCAGCATCAGTGCCTTGCCGCCTGACCCGGCGCAGAAATCCACTACCATCTCGTTGCGTTTGGGGGCAAGCAAAAACCCGAGCAACTGGCTGCCCTCGTCCTGCACTTCAACTTTCCCGGTGAGAAACAGGTGGTGCTTGGTAAGCCATGGTTTGCCCTTGATGCGGATGCCGATGGGCGACCAGGGCGTAGCTTGGGCATCCATGCCCTCCGCCCGCAAGATTTGCAGCGCTTCATCGCGCGCGGTGAGCATGGTATTGACGCGCAAGTCCAGTGCGGCGGGTTGCTGCATGGAGCGCCCCAGAGCAAGGATGCCATCATCCGTCATTGTGCTCCGCAACTTATCCACCAGCCATTCCGGCAACTCGGCCTGTACCGGCAAAGGCAGTTCGGCGAGGTTGATGGCTTTTACCTGGCCCAGCCAGTCATCCTCGTTGCGTTTCAGCAGCGGGATAATTTCACGCAGGTTATAGCCGGCGAACCTGATCCAGTAGGCCAGCACCATGCGGCGCGGCGTAGCTTGTCCGGCACAGGCATGTTCCAGGAACATGCGGTGGCGCAGCACGCCGAACACGGTTTCCGCCACCAGCGCACGCTCATTGGAGCCGATGCGCTCCCGCAGGAAGAATTGGCGCAGCAAGGCATCGGCTGGATGCGGCAGCGGCAGGATACTGCGCAGAGCCTGGGTAACGAGATCAAAGCGGTATTCGGTGAGCAGCATATTTGGTTTTGGCATGGGTTTTCTGGCGCAGGAGCGGCAAGGCGCAAAGGAATGAAGAAGGCAAAATTTACAGGGCCGTAAGAGAACTCCTGAATATTTTTGCTGCGTTGTTTACTATGAGAACCAGCGCTGCCCTGCAAGGCCGAAGAGACGTGGGGCAAAACCGATAAACTTGCACATACCGTTACGCAGGAGTGCTGAAATCAGACAGGACATTCACTTGCAGCCCGATAAAGGCAAGCGGACAGACAGCCTAACCAGGCCATTTTGGGTTGCCTGCGCTTTTCCCAGATACATCTGAAAGGTGTCAGCGTGGCAACCAGACGCGGCACCATACACCATGACCGCGCCCCATGAGCAGTGATGTTTGCGGTCAGCGTGGCTGACCGCAGGATATACTAAATCGCTTGTGCCTTTTCCACCAGCTTGGTCACGCGCCAGCTTTTGGTTTTTGCCAAAGGACGGCATTCTTCGATAGCAACCACGTCACCCTGGTGAAACTCATTTTTTTCATCATGGGCGTGGTATTTTTTCGATACCCGCAACACCTTGCCCATCAATGGGTGCTTGATTTTGCGCTCGACCAGCACGGTAACGGTCTTGTCCATCTTGTCGCTCACTACCGTACCGGTCAGCGTACGCTTCAGATTCGTTGCATTCATTGCTGCGCACCCTTCTCTTTCAGTATGGTTTTCACGCGGGCAATGTCACGGCGCACCTTGGTCAACTGGCTGTTGTTGCTCAGTTGCTGGGTCGCCACCTGCATACGCAGGCCGAATTGCGCCTTGGTCAGGGATAACAACTCCTGCTCCAGATCCGCCGGGGATTTCACTCTCAGTTCACTCGCCTTCATGATAATTATGCCCCTACCTGTCTGATCACGAATGTGGTGGCAATAGGCAGCTTGGCCGAAGCCAGGCGGAATGCCTCGCGTGCCAGCACCTCATCAACACCGTCCATTTCATACAACATCTTGCCGGGCTGAATTTCGGCAACGTAGTACTCGGGATTACCCTTGCCGTTACCCATACGCACCTCGGCGGGCTTTTTCGAGATCGGCTTGTCCGGAAAAATGCGTATCCAGATACGTCCACCGCGTTTGACGTGGCGTGTCATGGCGCGGCGCGCCGCCTCAATCTGGCGCGCCGTCAAACGGCCGCGTCCGACCGCCTTGAGGCCGAACTCACCGAAGCTGACCTTGTTGCCGCGCGTGGCAATGCCGCTGTTGCGACCCTTTTGCTCCTTGCGGTACTTCCTTTTAGCTGGCTGTAGCATGTTTTGCTCCCGACTTCCTTACTTTCTTTTCCGGTTCGGCCATTGCTGGTGCTGCCACTTCTTCCGTTCCCGTATAATTGCCCTTGTACACCCACACCTTGACGCCAATGATGCCATAGGTGGTTTTCGCTTCGGCAAAACCGTAGTCAATATTGGCGCGCAAGGTGTGCAGTGGCACACGGCCTTCGCGATACCACTCGGTACGCGCAATTTCAATCCCGTTCAGGCGGCCCGCGCTCATGATCTTGATGCCTTGCGCGCCCAGGCGCATGGCATTCTGCATGGCGCGTTTCATGGCACGGCGAAACATGATGCGTTTTTCCAGCTGCGACGTGATGCTTTCCGCAATCAACTGCGCATCCACTTCCGGCTTGCGCACTTCCTCGATGTTCAACGCCACATCGGGCAACCCCATGCGTTTACGCAACTCGGCGCGCAAGGCTTCGATATCTTCACCTTTCTTGCCGATCACCACACCTGGGCGAGCAGTATAAATTGTGATCTTGGCGTTTTTTGCCGGTCGCTCAATGACTATCTTGGAAACCCCGGCGCTGACCAGTTTCTTCTTCAAGTAATCACGCACTTCGACATCCTTGAGCAGCATGCCGGCAAAATTCTTGCTGTTGGCATACCACTTGGAAGTCCAGTTTTTTTGTACGCTCAACCGGAAACCGATTGGATGAATTTTCTGTCCCATGTTTATTTAATCCTCAGCTTCCGACAATTATCGTAATGTGGCAAGTCTGCTTCTCGATCTTGCAGTTGCGGCCCTTGGCACGAGCCATGGAACGCTTCAGCGAGGCGCCCTTATCCACGTAGATCGTGGTAACTTTAAGCTCATCAATGTCAGCGCCATCATTATGCTCGGCATTGGCAATCGCGGATTCCAATCCCTTCTTGATAATTACAGCGCCCTTCTTGGGGCTGAACGCCAGTATGTTCAGCGCCCTGTCCACCGGCAAACCACGGATCTGATCCGCCACCAGGCGGCCCTTCTGCGCCGACAGGCGAACACCTTTTACCACTGCGGTTGTGCTCATCATGTCTCCTTATTTCTTGACTGCTGCTTTTTTGTCGGCAGCATGTCCCTTGAAAGTGCGGGTCAGAGAAAATTCACCCAGCTTGTGCCCTACCATGTTCTCGGAGATATATACCGGAATATGCTGCTTGCCATTATGCACCGCTATGGTCAGGCCAACGAACTCCGGCAACACGGTTGAACGGCGTGACCAGGTTTTCACCGGGCGCTTGTCGCTGGTTGCGCGCACCGTTTCCACTTTCTTCAGCAAGTGGGTGTCAACGAACGGGCCTTTTTTAATGGAACGTGCCATATTTTTCTACCTTTTAATTCTGAAAGCGGCGGCGGACAATCATGCCGCTGGTGCGCTTGTTGCGGCGTGTGCGGAAACCCTTGGCCGGCACACCCCATGGACTGACCGGATTGCGTCCGGCAGCAGTTTTACCTTCCCCACCGCCATGCGGATGGTCAACCGGGTTCATCGCCACTCCGCGCACGGTCGGGCGCACACCGCGCCAACGCATTGCGCCGGCCTTGCCGATGGAGCGCAGGGAATGTTCGCCGTTGCCCACTTCACCGATAGTCGCGCGGCAGTTCACATGCACCTTGCGGATTTCACCGGAGCGGAGACGCAGTTGCGCATAATCACCTTCGCGTGCCAGCAACTGTACCGAGGTGCCGGCGGAGCGCGCCAGTTGCGCCCCCTTGCCGGGCATCATTTCGATGCAGTGTATGGTCGAACCCACCGGAATATTGCGCAACGGCAGCGTATTGCCCGCCTTGATCGGCGCTTCAGAACCGCTCACCAGCTGCGCACCCACCGCCACGCCCTTGGGGGCAATGATGTAGCGGCGCTCACCATCTGCATAACATAACAAGGCCAGATGTGCGGTGCGGTTCGGGTCGTATTCCAGATGTTCAACAGTGGCTTGCACCCCGTCCTTGTCGCGCTTGAAATCGACCACACGGTAATTCTTCTTGTGGCCGCCACCCATATGGCGGATGGTAATGTGCCCGTTATGATTACGGCCTGCCGTTCTGTTCTTCTTTTCCAGCAACGCTGCATGGGGCTTGCCCTTGTGCAGGTCGGGATTGACCACGCGCACAACAGCGCGTCGTCCCGGGGAAGTTGGTTTAAGTTTGACCAGTGCCATGATATTTACCCCTGCTCACTTGCAGCAAAATTGATTTCCTGACCAGGCGCGAGGCATACGTATGCCTTCTTCCAATCCTTGCGCCGCCCCAGGAACCTGCCGGAACGCTTCTGTTTGCCCTTGACCACGGCAACCTGCACACTCTCGACGTTCACTTTAAACATCATTTCGACTGCCGCCTTGATCTCCGGCTTGGTCGCAGCGGATGCCACACGAAAAATCACCTGCTCATTTTTCTCCGCGACATAAGTCGCCTTTTCGGAGATTTGCGGAGCGAACAATACGTTCATCAAGCGCTCCTGGCTGAAGTGGGGTTCGCAGGGATGGGCGGCTTTCTGCCCAACTCGCAATTTATTTGTGCTCATGCCAGCATCTCCTCGATTTTCGCCATTGCATTGCGTGTTACCAGCACCTTTGGAAAATGCACCAGGCTCACCGGATCGGCCTGATGGGCTTCCAGCACCATCACATTGGGCAAATTGCGCGACGACAGGTACAGGTTCTCGTCCAGGTTGTCGGTGAGGATCAGCACGCGGCTATTATCCAGGCCCATGCCCTTGATCTTCTGCGCCAGCAATTTGGTCTTGGGTGCCGCAAGCGTCAGGTTGTCCACCACTGTCAGACGGTTCTCACGCACCAGTTGCGAGAAGATGGAAGCCAAGCCGGCACGATACATCTTGCGGTTGACCTTCTGGGTGTAATTTTCTTCCGGGCCGTTCGGGAATATCTTGCCGCCGCCGCGCCACAATGGGCTGGAAGCCATACCGGAACGGGCACGGCCAGTGCCTTTCTGTGCCCATGGCTTGCGCGTGCTCTTGGCAATTTCGCTGCGGCCTTTTTGCTTGCTGCTGGCAGAACGGGCGTTGGCCTGATACGCGGTCACTACCTGATGGACCAGCGCCTCATTGTATTCGCGGCCAAACAAATCGTCGGAAGCGGAAACGCTGGCGGTCGCCTGGCCGTTGTCGTCAATAACTTTCAGTTCCATTATGCACCTGCCTTCACTGCCGGACGTACAATCACGTCGCCACCCTTGGAGCCGGGAATGGCCCCCTTGACCAGCAACAGCTGGCGGTCAGCATCTATGCGGACAATCTCGAGATTTTGCACGGTGCGCTGCACATCACCCAGATGGCCCGTCATGCGCTTGCCGGGGAATACGCGACCCGGATCCTGCGCCATGCCGATGGAACCGGGTACATTATGCGACTTGGAGTTACCGTGCGATGCACGGCCGGATTTAAAATGGTACCGCTTGATCGTACCGGCATAACCCTTACCCAGGGTCACGCCGGTGACATCAACCTTCTGACCAACCTTGAACAGATCCACACCCAGCGCGCCGCCTGCCTGCAGGCTGCTCAGCTGTTCGGGTGCAGCAGTGAATTCTTTCAGTACGCTACCCGCTTCCACACCCGCCTTGGCGAAATGACCCGCCGCAGCCTTGGTTACACGGCTGGCACGACGCACACCAAACGCAACTTGCACTGCGCTGTAGCCATCGGTAGAAGCAGATTTGATTTGGGTAACGCGATTGTTGGACACGTCCAGCACGGTTACCGGCAACGATGTCCCGTCGTCGGTAAAGATGCGAGTCATGCCAATCTTGCGACCGACAAGTCCTAAGCTCATTTTTATATCCTAAATTTATTTAAGGGGCTGACTACAATTGGCCAGCCGATCCGGTATTACAATTACACTACAATTTGCAACAATATTACTGCAGTTTGATTACGACATCCACTCCTGCGGGCAAATCCAGCTTCATCAGCGCATCCACAGTCTTCTCGGTGGGATCAATGATATCCATCATGCGCAAATGCGTGCGAATCTCGAATTGATCGCGCGATGTCTTGTTGACATGCGGGGAACGCAATATATCGAAACGCTCAATCTTGGTTGGCAAGGGGATCGGCCCCCTGACCACGGCACCGGTGCGTTTCGCGGTATCCACAATCCGCAATGCGGACTGGTCGATCTGGTGGTAATCGAACGCTTTCAGGCGAATACGGATTTTCTGGCTTTGCATAATTTTACTCTGCTTTGGCAGCCTGGCTGCCGGTTAAATAACGAAGGGCGCGGACTCTATCACAAACACCGTGCTTGGTAAACAACTAAAATCGGGAAGGGAGAAGAGTGAAGGGAGAAGGGGTTAACCCTTCCCTCTTCCCCCTTATCCCTTCTCATTCCTTTACTCGATAATCTTCGCCACCACGCCCGCGCCGACGGT
>JAQTOM010000049.1:0-8602 GCA_028713345.1 Gallionellaceae bacterium
ATTGACTCCGGCTTATGCCAACCCGGGCGTCATCGACCCGACGACCATCGATCCGCTCGCGATTGAAGCATGGTCGACCCTGGCGTTGTCGCTGAGTTATGCACTGACGCCCACCAGCGACTTGAAAGTGCAGCTTGACCGCTGGAAAGATCAGAATGGCCCCAACTTCAATGGAGGCATTCCTTACGGTAATGCCAGGCTCCTTTCAGTCAGCTACGACAGTGTGTTCTGAGCTGGCTGTCCGTGAACAACCCGTACCGGATTATCCTGAAAACCGCAGTTGGTGAAGGATATTATAGGTTCGGCACACTTTATCCATGAATCCGTTCGCATTGAGCCTGTCGAAATGTGTACGGATTCATGTGCTTCGACATGCTCAGCACGAACGGTGGTTTAGTTTAATCCGTGCCGGATCAATAGGTTTATTTGTCTCCCTGCACCAGCAACACCTCAAACTCCTCCGCCGGCACCGGTCTGGAATACAGGTAGCCTTGCGCATAGTCACATCCCGCAGCAGCCAGCAGGCCGCGCTGTTGTTCGGTTTCCACCCCTTCGGCGATCACCTTGAGACCGAGCTTGTGCGCCATCACGATGATGGCCTCGGCCAGCGCCATGTCATTCGGGTCGGTAGCCAGATCGCGCACGAATGACTGGTCGATCTTCAGGTAATCGATATCGAATTTCTTGAGGTAGGACAGCGACGAATAACCCGTGCCGAAATCATCGATCGAAACCTGCATGCCCGCATCGCGGAATTCGAATAACCTGTCCGTCACGTTGGACTCGGCATCCAGCAGCAGCCCCTCGGTGATCTCGATGGTGATGCTTTGCCCGGGCAAGCCGAGTTCCCGCAGGTAATCGAGCCATACTTCGTGTGCCTTGCCGGACTGGCGGAACTGCGTGGGTGACTTGTTCACGCTGATCTGGAACATGGGATCGTGCCGTGCCCGCCAGTGCCTGGCCTGGCGCGCCGCTTCCCTGAACACCCAGTCACCGATCTTGACGATCAGCCCGGTTTCCTCGGCCAGCGGAATGAACTGGGCCGGGCTGACCATGCCGCGCACCGGGTGCTGCCAGCGGATCAGCGCTTCCGCCTTGTGGATGCGGCCCGTGGCCAGTTCCACGATCGGCTGGTAATAGACCCGGAACTGGTTGCCGGCCAACGCGCCGCGCAAGTCGTTGAGCAGGTGCAGCCGGGTCTGCGCGGCCTGCTCCAGCGCGGGGGTAAAATAGCTCAAGCGGTTGCGCCCCGCGTTCTTGGCCACATACATCGCCTGGTCGGCATCCTTGAGCAGGTCTTCCACCTCGGTAGCATCATCGGGATACAGCGTGATGCCCATGCTGGCCGATACATAGGCAACCTCATTTCCCAACTGGAACGGCTCGGCCATTTTCTGCAGGATACTCTCGGCGACCCGTTCAATGCTGCTGGCATCCTCCAGCTCGGACAGGATGATGATGAACTCGTCCCCGCCCAGGCGCGCCACCGTGTCGGCCTCGCGTACACAATCGCCGATGCGCCGTGCCGCTTCCACCAGCAGCAGGTCGCCCATGTTATGCCCCAGCGTATCGTTGACCTCCTTGAAGCGGTCGAGGTCGATGAACAGCAGCGCCATTTTCAGGTCGGCGCGGTGCGCCTTCTTGATTTCCTGGGTAAGGCGGTCATGGAGCATGCGGCGGTTGGGCAGGCCGGTCAGCGTGTCATAGTTGGCCTGTTTCCAGATCAGGTTTTCGGACTCTTTCCTTTGGGTGATGTCTTGAATGAAAGCATTGAACTCGCATCCATCCGCGGTGTTGATCGAGGTGATGGACAACTCGACGGGAAACTCGTGGCCGTCGCGATGCAGTGCCGCCATCTCGGTTTGCGAATTCAGCAACGACCCCTCGCCACAAGCCAGGAAACGCTTCAGGCCATGCACATGCGCCTCACGGTACTGCGGCGGGATGATCGTTTCGTGCAGCACCCGGCCGAGCGCTTCCTCGCGAGTCCAGCCAAAAATCTTTTCCGCCTGGCTGTTCCAGCCGGTGATGATGCCTTCGGCATTCATCTGCACCACGGCGTTCAGGGCGGTATCAATGATGGCACGCAGGCGCGTTTCGCTTTCCTGATGCGCTTCCAGTAACGTCTGGTTCCTGTCGGCCTTTTGCAGTTCCTCGGCGAGCCGTTTCCGTTCGGTGATGTCTTCCTTGACCGCCACGAAGTGCGTAATGTTTCCCTTGTCATCGCGGATGGGTGAGATAAATGCCTGTTCCAGGTAAATCTCGCCGTTTTTCTTCTTGTTGTATATTTCTCCACTCCAGTCCTTGCCGGCAAGAATGGTTTCCCATAATTTCTTGTAGAATCCCTTTGGCTGGATACCGGCATTGAGTATTCGCGGATTCTGGCCGATAGCCTCCTGCGCAGTATAGCCGGTCGCTGCGATGAATCTCTTGTTGACGTATTCGATCGCGCCGTTCCTGCCGGTGATGACCACGCTGGCCGGACTGCTCTCCACGGCACGGGAAAGCGTGAGCAGTTTTTCCTGAGACCGCTTGTGTTCGGTGATGTCCTGGATAATGGCGATAACGTATAGCAGCTTCCCGTTCTCATCTCGCACGGCAGAGACCGCCACGTCTCCCCACAATATGCCGCCATCCTTGCGGATGTACCTCTTCTCGAGCTGGAAGGAATTAATTTCGCCCGCGAGCAGCTTTTTTGACAGCGTTAAATTCTGCTCCATATCTTCGGGGTGGGTTATTGTCTTGAAATCGTGAGCCAGCAATTCCTCTTCGGAATAACCGGTCATTTCACAAAATGCCTTGTTGATCTTCAGGTACTTGTAATCCGGGCCGGCCAAGTGCATCCCTACTCTGGCATAATCGAAAACCGATCTGAACTGTCCCTCGCTTGTGTGCAGCGCCTCCGATGCCTGTTTTTGTCCGGTGATGTCGGTGTGCGTGCCGATCATGCGCAGCGGCCTGCCACCCGCGTCACGGCTCACCACCTTGCCGCGCGAGAGTATCCATTTCCAGCCGCCGCCCCTGCACAACATGCGGTATTCGACGTTATAGGTTGCCGCCATGCCGTCCAGATAGGCTTCCAGGCTCACCATCGCCTGCTGCATATCCTCCGGATTGACGTGGTTCTTCCAGTCGTCAAGACTGTCCCAGCTTTCGTCCTCCGGAAAACCCAGAATTTCCTTGTAGCGTTTGGAATACACAATCTTGCCGGTCTGCAAGTTCCAGTCCCACACCCCGTCGCCGGCGCCTTCCAGCGCAAACTTCCAGCGCTCTTCACTATCGCGCAATGCATGCTCTGTTTTCTTGCGTTCGGTGATGTCACGCACCGAGTTATACACCAGTTGCCTGCCGTCTATCTCCACCCTGGAGGCGCTGATCTCGACGTCAATGATGCTGCCGTCGCGGCGGCAGTGCCGGGTTTCAAACACCCGATTGCCGCTTCCCAGCGCGGCGATTCTCGCCAGCAGCTCCTCTGCCGGCCACTGCGCGTTCCACTGCGTCACGTTCATGGTCAGCAGCTCCTCTTGCGTATAACCAAGCATGCGGCAGAACGCATCATTCACCTGCAGCACCTTGCCCGCGATGTCGAAGATGTAAATGCCATCGCTGGCCGTGCGCAGCAGCGTCTCGTTCTTGATGCTTTCGCGCTCCATCGCCGCCGCCATTTGCAGGGCGCGTTGCCGGCCATACACCAGCAGCCAGGTGAGCAGCACAAGCAACAGGCTTGCACCGATACCGGTATTGGCGACGATTTGCGGTTTTTCCTTGTCCAGCATCGCCTCGAAGGCGGGCAATGTGTGCAATGCCACCGTCCAGGTGCGGCCGGCAATCTCGACATTCCGGGTGGCGCGGAAAAGCGTGGCCATATCTGCGCGGTGGCGGCTGGAATCGTATAGCAGCGCCTCATCCAACGTTTTTTCACCATCAAATATTTCGATGTCGATCTTGTCGGCGTACAAGCCGAGGACGCCGTCCATCAAGTCATTCGAGCGGAACGGCACATAGACCCAGCCGACGATATTGGCACGGCGCTCGGCCAGAGTGCCGTGCGGTGTGCCGTTTTTATACACCGGCTGATACATCAGGAAACCGGCCTGCGCCTGCGTGCCCGTTTCCTGCACCAGCGTGACCCTGCCGGATATGGCGGCCTGACCGGAGTCGCGCGCCAGCTCCATGGCGGCACGGCGCGCCGGTTCGGCATACATGTCGTAGCCCAAGGCGCGCTGGTTGCGCTCGTTAAACGGCTCGAGGTAGATGATGGCGGTATAGGTGTCGCGCCCGCCTTCGGGCTTGATGGTATATCCAGGGAAACCTTCCGCGCGCATGGCGGCGATGTGCCGGACTTTCGCCGCCTGCGGCACGATCAGCGCAAAGCCCACGCCCTGGATGCCGGGAAAATTCTTCGCCAAACCCTGTGTGGCGACAAATTCATGAAATTCACCGCGCGCCACACTCCTGGAGGCAGCAAACAAACCCTGTGCCCCGCGCAGCCCCTGCTGGTAAACCAGCATGCGCTTCACGACGTCATCGACGGCGTCGCGCACGCGGAAATCGAATTGGGTTTGCAATGCATGAACGGCGTTTTGCTGCGCGTTCCGCCATAACTGGTGGGCGATGGCGAGGGAAACGGCGAGCACCAGGAATGGCAGTACAGAACCGGTGCGGGGCAAGCGTTGCGGGCGGGATCGGGAAACAGGCAGTGACGGGCTGGTGGAATGCATTGTGTCTGTAACCGTTGTCAATCTAATGTGGATAAGAACACTAACGAATGTTAAACGCGCCATTCCGGGCCAGCTCAGCCTTTCCGCGTTCAGGCAACACGGGGCTGCACCTGCATCTTTGCAGGTTATTATAACCTTCTTGGGCGGTTGTATAAAATGCAGAATTTCTGCTGGCGCAAGTGGAAATTTAACCGCAGTTAACCATACATTTTTCGCGGGTAAGGCCACTTTCTAAAGCCACCCTTCCGTTTTCACCAAACGTTTGCCTTGCCAGCCTTCGCGGCAACGCCCCTATGATAGAATCGCCCCCTTCGAGAATTGCCGACTTATTGAGCTTTACAAAATACATGACAGTATTGTCGCAAATGGAAAACCTCCCCCACCCTCAATCCCTCCCCCGGAGGGAGAGGGAAGCCAAGCCCTTTCACCCGCTAGGGGTACGCCGGTGGGTACCCCGCTGCGGTGCGGCGACCCTTCCGCAGTCCCTCCGGGGGATAACCAGCGACTTGCCCGCTTGCGGGCTTAGTCGAATGGCTATAACCAATGACTTGCCCAGCGTTTTTTGCTGGGTTAGTCAGATGGCTAGTAGTCCCATCAGTAGTTCCATCAAGGGTGGGGATGGGGGAAAAAACTGTCACCAATTTATGGAAACATCAATAGAATGATGACTGGTATAGCTCCAATACAGGAAATAATCGCCGATATCCGCGCCGGGCGGATGGTGGTGCTGGTGGACGAGGAAGACCGCGAGAACGAGGGCGACCTGGTGTTTGCCGCCGAGTTCGTCACGCCGGAGAAGATCAACTTCATGGCCAAGCACGGGCGCGGGCTGATCTGCCTGACGGTCACCGAGGCGCATTGCAAGCAGCTCAACCTGCCGCTGATGGTGCGCGACAACGGCTCGCCGCTGGGCACCAATTTCACGCTGTCCATCGAGGCGGCGAGCGGCGTGACTACCGGCATTTCCGCCGCCGACCGCGCGCGCACCGTGCAGGTGGCGGCAAGCAAGAATGCCAAGCCTTCCGACATCGTGCAGCCGGGACACATCTTTCCGCTCATGGCGCAAAACGGCGGCGTGCTGGTGCGTGCCGGGCATACCGAGGCGGGCTGCGATCTGGCGCAACTGGCTGGACTGACCCCGGCCTCGGTGATATGCGAAATCCTCAAGGACGACGGCGAGATGGCGCGCCTGCCGGACTTGATTGAGTTCGCCAAGCTGCATGGCCTGAAGATCGGCACCATCACCAGCCTGATCGAGCACCGCAGCCAGCACGAGAAGCTGGTCGAACGCGTGGCGCGCCGCACGGTGCAGACTGCTTATGGCGCATTGGATCTGGCCATCTATGTGGACAAGACCACGCAGCGCACCCATCTGGCCCTGGTGAAAGGCAACATCCAGCCGCAATCTGAAACGCTGGTGCGGGTGCATGAGCCGCTGTCGGTGCTGGATTTCCTGGAGCAGGCGAGTTTCAAAAACTCGACCAGCGTGCATGATGCGCTACGGGAAATCAGCCGGTCATCTGCCGGGGTGCTGGTGCTGTTGCACCGCAATGAAACCTCGGCCGATTTGTTGGCGCGCGCCGCCGCAACGCCGGAGGAGCACCACGTCGCGCAATGGGATCAGCGCAGCTACGGGATCGGCGCGCAGATATTGCGCGACCTGAATGTCGGCAAGATGCGCCTGCTCGCCACCCCGCGCAAGCTGCCGAGCATGACTGGGTTCGGCCTGGAAGTGGTAGGCTATGCGCACCACGAATGAATGAGAAAACCGGAATGAAAGAAATCGAAAAAAACCTGAACGGCGCCGGAATGCGCATCGGTATCGTGCAAAGCCGCTTCAATAACGTGGTCTGCGAAGGCCTGCTGGCGGCATGCCGCGCCCAGCTCGCCGAACAGGGAGTGAGCGATGCGGACATCACGCTGGCGAGCGTGCCGGGCGCGCTGGAAATCCCGCTGGCGCTGCAAGGCATGGCACAGAGCGGAAGGTTTGATGCGCTCATCGCGCTGGGGGCGGTGATCCGCGGCGACACTTACCATTTTGAAATCGTGTCGAATGAATCCGCGCGCGGCGTGGGCGAGGTGCAGCTGCACAGCGGCATACCCATAGCCAATGCCATTCTCACCACCGAGACCGACGAACAGGCCGAAGAGCGCATGAACGTCAAAGGCGCGGAAGCCGCACTGGTGGCAATCGAGATGGTGAATTTACTGAGAAATATTGCATGAGTGAACAAGCCGCCAAGGCAAAGGCGCCGGCCAAAAACTCGCGCCGCCGCTCGCGCGAACTGGCGCTGCAGGGCATCTACCAGTGGCGCATGACGGGCGGCGACAGCGCGCAGATTGAAAAACAGATATGCGGGGAAAAGGGGCTTGGCCGTTACGATGCCGGGTTTCTCGGCCAGTTGCTGGGCGGCGTCCTGGCGCAACATGCCAGGCTCGAAGCGGCTGTAACCCCGCATCTTGACCGCGACCTCGCCGAGCTCAGCCCGATTGAGTATTCCGCGCTGTTGCTGGGTGCGTATGAATTGATGCAGCATCCGGAAATCCCCTATCGCGTAACCATCAATGAAGCGGTAGAGCTCGCCAAAACGTTTGGCGGCACCGATGGCCACAAGTTCGTCAACGGCGTGCTGGACAAGCTGGCGGCGCAAGTGCGCACAGCCGAAATATCAGCCAGGTAAAACCCGAAACATTTTAACCACGGAACACGCGGATTACACGGAAACACCCGTTGCCATAAGATATTCCTGGCGTGCTGTTCGCCTTTTGATTTTTCCGCGTATTCGGTGGTTGCAAGGTTTTATGGTTCAAGAATGAACAAATCCATGACGGAATTTGATTTGATTCGCCGCCACTTCACCCGCGCCACACCCAGCGCGGCGCTGGGCGTGGGTGATGATGCCGCCCTGCTGCAAGTCGGCAGCGGCATGGAACTGGCGGTGTCCACCGACATGCTGGTCAGCGGCACACATTTCTTTCCCGATGCCGATCCATTTCTGCTCGGGCACAAGGCGCTGGCGGTAAACATTTCCGACATGGCGGCGATGGGCGCGCAGCCGCGCTGGGCGACGCTGGCCTTGGCGCTGCCGGAAGCCGACGAGGCATGGCTGGAAAAATTCAGCGCAGGTTTTTTCGCATTGGCGCAACAGCATGGCGTGGAGCTCATCGGCGGCGACACCACGCGCGGGCCGCTCAACCTGTGCGTCACCATCATGGGCGAAGTGCCGCAGGGCAAGGCCTTGCGGCGCGATGGCGCGCAAGCGGGCGACGACATCTGGGTTTCCGGCGCATTGGGCAATGCGGCGCTGGCGCTGGCGCACCTGCAAGGGCGCGTGCAGCTGGCGGCGGAAGATTTCGCCGCCTGCGCCGCAGCATTGCACCAGCCCGCGCCACGCGTGGCTCTGGGCCTCGCTTTGCGCGGTGTTGCGCACAGCGCGATAGATGTTTCGGACGGGCTGCTGGCCGATCTCGGGCACATACTGGAAAGCTCGAATGTCGGCGCGGAAATCTACTTCGATGCATTGCCGGCGCCGGATGCGTTGCGGGCATTTGCCCCTGCTTCACTTGATGGCGAAGCCGCGCGCTATTCGCGTGCAGGGGGCGCAACTCTTTTTCAACACTGCCTGCTTTCTGGAGGCGACGACTACGAGCTATGCTTCACCGCAGCCGTTGCACGCCGCGCCGAGATGGAAAAGATTTCCGCACAGGTTCACTTGCCGCTGACCCGCATCGGGTCTATCGTGGCTGGGAGCGACTGCGTCGTGCGGGCCGCGGATGGCAGCAGCATCAACATAGGGGAATCGGGCTATGACCACTTCCGCTGAATTGCGCGTGCAACCTTCATGGCGTTTTCTTTTCAGCCATCCGGCGCATTTTATTTC
>JAQTOM010000049.1:8702-13067 GCA_028713345.1 Gallionellaceae bacterium
CCCGGCACGGCGGGTACGCTGGTCGCCTTCCCGCTCTACTGGTATCTCGCGCCGCGTTTCACCGATGCCATGTTCATCCTGCTGCTGGTCTGGATGTTCGCCTTCGGCGTGTGGGTGTGCGGCAAGACCGGGCATGCGCTGGGCGTGGCGGATTACGGCGGCATCGTGTGGGACGAGATCGTGGCGTTCCTGCTGGTGCTGTTCTTCACGCCGGACGGACTCTTCTGGTCGCTGCTCGCGTTCTCGCTGTTCCGTTTCTTCGACATCGTCAAGCCGCCGCCCATCCGCCATTTCGACCGGACATGGCACGGCGGCCTCGGCGTGATGTTCGACGACATTCTCGCGGCGGGCTATACGCTGCTGTGTCTGGCCCTGGTGAAGAGCGTGCTGCTGTGATGCGCGCATTCATACTGCTGTTGCTGGCCTGCGCATTCAACACCGCACATGCCGAAGAATTTACTGCCAAGGTCATCGCGGTGCTGGATGGCGATACTGTGTTGGTCAAGCGTGCGGGCGGTTTGGTAAAAATCCGGCTGGCGGAGATCGATGCGCCGGAAAAATCACAGGAACACGGCATGGATTCAAAACAATCCCTGTCCGACCTGGTGCTGGACAAACAGGTGAACGTGAACAGCCGGGCGGTAGACGACTATGGCCGCATGGTGGCGCATCTCACGGCAAACGGGCGCAGTGTGAACGAAGAACAAGTGCGGCGCGGCATGGCATGGGAATATTCCAACTACCACAGCAACAAGGTTTATCTCGCCTTGCAGGATGAGGCGCAAAACGCAAAGCGCGGCCTATGGGCGCAAGCCAGCCCCACCCCGCCGTGGCAATGGCGCAAGGCTCACCCGGCAACACAAGCACCTCCGCACGCAACAGCCCAAGGCTATTCCTGCGGCAGCAAGCGTCATTGCTCGCAGATGGCCTCCTGCAACGAAGCGCATTTCTACCTGACGCACTGTGGCATGAAATCATTGGACAAGAATGGCAACGGTGTGCCGTGCGAAAGCCTGTGCGCCGCAAACAGCAATCCGCAGTAGCAACAAACGGTCACGGCATCGTCCTGGCCAGGCGGAAGCCGGTGTGGGTGCTCCGTTTCGATGCGGGCAGCCCACTGCGCTTGTCGGCGCGTATGAACAGTTGCCCATCGAACCAGGAGCCGCCACGCACCGCGCGCTTCGTGCAGCTGGCATCCCCGCAATCTTCCATCCATTCCTCCACGTTGCCGCTCATGTCGTAGAGGCCGTAACCATTCGCCTGCTTCCGCCCCACCGGATGCGCCTGGCCGCTGTAGAAACCGCCGCTGTTGTCGCTATACCACCCCACCGCATCGGGATCGTCGCCTCCGCAGTAGTCGGTCTGGTTGCCGCCGAGGCAGGCAAATTCCCATTCTTCCTCCCTGGGCAGCCGGTAGCTCTTGCCGGTCTTCCGGCTTAAGCGTTTCAAATATTCCTGCACGTCATTCCAGCTGACATCGTTCACCGGCCTGTTTTTATCCTCCGGGGATGGTGCGGGATTGCTTCCCATCACTGCTTCCCATTCCGCGAGGGTGACTTCATATTTGCCCAGCGCATAGTCCTTGCCGGGAATCGCGATCAGCTCCGGGCAATCGGGGCAGTCACGGAAGATTTCGCCTTTCCCCACAAACCGGGAAGCGGCCAGGATGCTGGCACTTATCCTTTCAAAATTCTTCTCTCCATTCTCATTCCCCTGCTCCGCCGCCTTGCGGTACCAGTCCGCCGCCTCGGTATCGCTCTTTGCGACGCCCAGGCCCCTCTCGTACATTGTCCCCATGTTGTTCTGCGCCGTCGCATGCCCCTGTTCGGCCGCCTTGCGATACCACTTCACCGCTTCCGCAACATCCTTCGCAACACCCGTTCCCCTCTCGTACATTGTCCCCATGTTGTTCTGCGCCGTCGCGTGTCCCTGTTCGGCCGCCTTGCGGTACCACTTTACCGCTTCAGCCTCATTTTTCGCGACACCCAAACCGTTTGCGTACATCCCACCGAGATTGTTTTGCGCCATTGCATGGCCTTGCCCGGCGGCACGGCTCAGCCATTCAAGAGCCTCCGCATACTGTTTATCGGATAAGGCCGCAGTACCCCTGTTGTACATCTCTACTGCTGAAACAGCGGGTGCAGCGACAAGGCTATCCGCTTCCCCGGCAAAAGCCGAAACTGAAACCAGCATGCAGGAGAAAAGAAGAATTTTTAATTTCAAAACTGCTCCTAAAATTTAGGGTTTACACTTTTCATCTTTCTCATCCACCCCTGACAGCGCAAGCGAAAAGCAGAAATTCAATCCGGCAACGGCGCCAACAATGCGGCGAGGTCATCCTCGCCAAACTTGAAATCAACCCTCTGGTCTTTCGACAGCACGCTTTCGGCCAGCAGCGCTTTCTTTTCCTGCATCAGCAGGATGCGCTCCTCGATACTGCCCGCCACGATCAGTTTATATACGAACACGGGCTTGTCCTGCCCCAGGCGGTGCGCGCGATCCGTGGCCTGATTTTCGACCGCGGGATTCCACCACGGGTCGTAGTGGATCACCGTGTCGGCGGCGGTGAGGTTCAGCCCCACGCCTCCGGCCTTGAGGCTGACCAGGAATACCTGAACCTCGCCCGCCTGGAATCTGCGCACGGGTGTTTCGCGGTCGCCGGTATCGCCGGTCAGCAACAGGTAGGGAATCTTGAGGCGATCCAGTTCGGCTTCGATGAGCGCCAGCATCCGGGTGAATTGTGAGAAGATCAGGATGCGGCGGCCTTCATCCACCAGCTCGGGCAGCATGTCCATCAGCAGCGCCAGCTTCGCCGAGCCGATGTTCTTCTTGTCTTGCCGGGTCTTGAGCAGGCGCGGGTCGCAGCATACCTGGCGCAGCTTCAGCAGCGCGTCGAGGATCACGATCTGGCTGCGCTGGAAGCCCTTGGCCGCGATTTCCTGGCGCACCTTGTCATCCATGGCGCTGCGCACGGTCTCGTATAAATCGCGCTGCATGCCTTCGAGTTCCACCGGGCGCACGATGATGCTCTTGGAGGGCAACTCCTTGGCCACATCTTCCTTGCGGCGGCGCAGGATGAACGGCTTGAGACGCTTGTACAGCAGCTCGCGACGCAACTGGTTGCCCTGCTTTTCGATGGGGGTGCGCCAGGTCCGGGTGAAGTTCTTGCTGTCCGCGAGGAAGCCGGGCATCAGGAAATCGAATTGCGCCCACAGTTCTCCCAGGTGATTTTCCAGCGGGGTACCGGTCAGGCACAGGCGGTGGCGCGTATTGATTTTGCGCACCACGGCGGCCCCCTTGCTTTGCGCATTCTTGACCATCTGCGCCTCATCCAGGATCAGCAGATGGTATTCGTGTTTCGCCAGCTCCTCGGCGTCGCGCCAGAGCAGCGGGTAGGTTGTCAGCACCACGTCATATTTGGGAATTTTCGTGAACGCCGCTTTGCGCGCCATGCCGTGCAGGGAAAGAATGGACAGCTCCGGCGCAAAGCGCGCCGCTTCATTTTTCCAGTTGAACACCAGCGAGGTGGGCAGCACGATGAGCGCGGGTTTATCCAGCCGCCCGCCTTCCTTCTCCAGTTGCAGATGGGCGATGGCCTGCGCGGTCTTGCCCAGCCCCATGTCGTCGGCGAGAATTCCCGACAACTGGTGGGTGCGCAAATATTGCAGCCATGCCAGCCCCTCGCGCTGATAGTCGCGCAGTTCGCCGACGAAATTTTTCGGGGTGTTGACCGGCAACACGCCCTGGCTGTCGCGCAGGCGTTGCGCCAATTCCTGCACGGCGGCCATGCCCTTGAATTGCCAGCGCTGCATGTCGGCCAGCTCGGCCAAGCGAGGCGCATCCAGCTTGGCCACGCGCAGCTTTCCCGCAGGGATGGCATCGAACAAGTCGATCAGCGTCGTGGCGATGGGCTTCAGGCGGCCCGCCGTGACGCGGATGCGTTTCCCATCCTGGGTATGCAGCTCGATGAATTCCGTGTCCGGCATCAGCGCAATCTGCCCGGCATCGAGCCAGCGCGCATCCCACTTGAACAGGTTGCTCAACAGGGGCGCCAGCGGCAGGCGCTGGCCTTCGACGACGATGCCCATATCGAGATCGAACCAGCCGTTCTCGTTTTCGTCGATCTCCGCCTGCCACTCTTCGACCTCCAGCACATGGTGGCGAAACTCCGGTGTAAAGCGGATTTCCCAGCCTGCTGATTTAAGCGCGCCGACACCGGCGGCCATGAAGTTATCCCACGCGGCTTCGCTCGCCAGACCGAAGATGCCATCGGGCAACGGCTTATACGCGTGGAACAAATGCGGCGCCACTTTCTCCAGCCCGGCCAGCGCGAGAGCCTTCAGCAAACGCGACTCCACTTCCATC
>JAQTOM010000050.1 GCA_028713345.1 Gallionellaceae bacterium
TGCGAATACCGCGCCACATTGCCTGATAACTGATTTCACATAAACGCCGTGCCTGGATGGAGGGCTCGCCAATATAGAACATGCGGCTGGTATCACCGTGATAACCATTCTTGATGGTGGTGACATCGATGTTCAGGATGTCTCCATCCTTGAGTTTTTTGTCACCCGGGACACCGTGGCACACCTGATGATTGATCGAGGTGCAGATTGATTTCGGATAGGGAGAATGTCCGCGCGGAGCGTAATTGAGCGGCGCAGGGATACACTGTTGCACGTTTACCATATAGTCATGGCATAGCCGGTCAATCTCGCCGGTGGTGACGCCAGCCCGCACAAGAGGTGCGATATAGTCCAGCACTTCACTGGACAGACGTCCGGCGGCACGCATTTTTTCGATTTCCTGCGGGGTTTTGATGCTGACGGCCATATGTGGTTTTTACAGGTTTATATGGCAGTAAGGATAGTGGATAGTGGCCACAATAACAACTCTGCGTACGGATGGCATGACCTCCGTGGCTGAATGCTCCTATATTTTGTTCACCAGTTCCCGCAGCACGTAGGGCAGTATCCCGCCATGCCGGTAGTAGTCCACCTCGATCGGCGTATCGATGCGCAGTAGCAGCGGTGCTTGTTGCGTGCTGCCATCCTTCCTCTTGATGGTCAATATCACGTCCTGTTGCGGCTTCAGGTTTTCATCAACGCCGGTCAAATCGAAGGTTTCGTCGCCGCTCAGCTTGAGTGCAGCCGCGCTGTCGCCGTCCTTGAACTGCAACGGCAGCACGCCCATGCCGACCAGATTGCTGCGGTGGATGCGCTCGTAGCTCTTCGCGATCACCGCCTTCACGCCCAGCAGCTGCGTGCCTTTCGCCGCCCAGTCGCGCGAGGAACCGGTGCCGTATTCCTCGCCGGCGAAAATCAGCGTGGGCGTGCCTGCTGCAATGTATTTCATCGCCGCGTCGTAGATCGCCATCTGCTCGCCGCGGTACAGCGTATAGCCGCCTTCCGTGCGGCTGCCGTCGGCCTTCGCGGGCAGCATCAGGTTCTTGATGCGCACGTTGGCGAAGGTGCCGCGCATCATCACCTCGTGGTTGCCGCGCCGCGCGCCATAGCTGTTGAAATCCCTGGTTGCCACGCCCTTGCCTTGCAGGTATTTGCCCGCCGGAGTGGGGGCCTTGAAGCTGCCCGCCGGACTGATGTGGTCGGTGGTCACTGAATCGCCGAATATCGCCAGCGCCCTGGCATCGCGGATTTCCACGATGCCGGCGGGCTGCGGGCTGAAACCCTCGAAGAACGGCGGGCGCGCGATGTAGGTGGATTCGTCCCACCGGTACAGGTTGCCGCCGGGCGCGGAAATCGCATTCCACAGCGGCAGGTCGCGCGTCAGGTCGGAATACAGCCTGCGGTAGGTCGCCGGGTCGGCGGCATGTTTCATCATCACCTGCACCTCGGCGCTGTTCGGCCAGATATCTTTCAGGTACACCGCCTCGCCGTTCCTGCCGGTGCCGAGCGGCTCGCTGTCGAGATTGATGTTGACCCGGCCAGCAATGGCGTAGGCCACCACCAGCGGCGGCGAGGCCAGGTAGTTGGCCTTGATGCTGGCGTGGACGCGCGCCTCGAAGTTGCGGTTGCCGGAAAGCACCGCGGCGCCGATCAGGTCATGGGCGGAGATGGTTTCTTCCAGGCGCGCATCCAGCGGGCCGGAGTTGCCGATGCAGGTGGTGCAGCCATACGCCGCGAGGCTGAAGCCGAGCTGTGCCAAGGGCTCCAGCAGACCGGCCCTGGCGAGGTAGTCGGTCACCACGCGCGAGCCGGGGGCGAGCGAGGTCTTGATGTGCGGCCTGACGCGCAAGCCTTTCGCCACCGCCTTCTTTGCCAGCAGCCCGGCCGCCAGCAGTACGCTCGGGTTGGAAGTGTTGGTGCAGGAAGTAATGGCGGCGATCAGCACGTCGCCGTGGCCGATCTCGACCACCGTCTTCGTTTCTTCCGCGCTTTGCGAGTGTGGCGCCGGGGTCGGATGGCTGTCCATCATCTCGATCTCGCTCGCTGCGCTGCTGCTGTGGCTGCCCACAGCCGGTTTGCCTGCGGGCGCACTGTTGCTGTCGGTCAGGCCGCCGCCCGCAACCGGGATGCACACCTCGCCGCTGTACTCATGCAGTTCCGTGGCGTAGCGCTTGCCCAGTTCGATAGCCGGTTTGTTGAAGCCGTTTTCCGCGACCGGCTTGCTGAACAGGGCATGGAAGGTTTCCCTCATCTGCGCCAGCGCGACGCGATCCTGCGGGCGCTTCGGTCCGGCCAGCGACGGCTCGATGCTGCCGAGGTCGAGTTCCACCACGCTGCTGTAATCGATGCTGCCGGCTTGCGGAACGCCGTACAACCCCTGCGCCTTGAAGTAGGAGGCGAAGGCATCCACTTCCTCGTCCGTGCGCCCGGTGTAGCGCAGGTAGTCCACGGTCATGTCGTCCACCGGGAAGAAGCCCATGGTCGCGCCGTATTCCGGCGCCATGTTGGCAATCGTGGCGCGGTCCGGCACGGTGAGCGCCGCGGTGCCCGCACCGAAGAATTCGACGAACTTGCCCACCACCTTCTGGCGGCGCAGCAGCTCGGTGACGGTCAGCACCAGATCGGTGGCGGTGACGCCCTCGCGCAGCTTACCCTTGAGGTGCACGCCCACCACGTCCGGGGTGAGGAAGTACACCGGCTGGCCGAGCATGCCGGCCTCCGCCTCGATGCCGCCCACGCCCCAGCCGACCACGCCGATGCCGTTGATCATGGTGGTGTGGGAATCGGTGCCGACCAGCGTGTCCGGGTAATACACGCCGTTTTTCTGCTGCACCCCGCGCGCCAGGTATTCCAGGTTGACCTGGTGCACGATGCCGACACCGGGCGGCACGACCTTGAAGGTGTCGAACGCCTGCATGCCCCATTTCATGAACTTGTAGCGCTCGCCGTTGCGCTCGAATTCCATCTCCATGTTGAGGCGCAGCGCATCCGGGCGGTTGTAGTAATCCACCTGCACCGAGTGATCCACCACCAGATCCACCGGCACCAGCGGCTCGATGATCTTCGGGTCCTTGCCCATCTTCGCCGCGGCATCGCGCATCGCGGCGAGATCGACCAGCAGCGGCACCCCGGTGAAGTCCTGCAGCACGATGCGCGCCACCACGAAAGGAATCTCCTCGCTGCGCGCTGCATTCGGCTGCCAGTTCGCCAACTGGCGGATATGCGTCTCGCTGATCTTTTTGCCGTCATGGTTGCGCAGCACCGCTTCCAGCACGATGCGGATGGAGACCGGCAGGCGCGAAATTGTGCCCAGCCCCGCCGCTTCCAGCGCAGGCAGCGAATACAGTGTGCCGGTTTTGCCGCTGGCGAGCTGGAATGATTGATGCGAGTTGAATAAATTGTGTGGCATGATGGGCGGCTCCCGGTCTTGATTAATCAACGTGCCTGATTATAACGTGTCAGCGCCAAGGAGCGGTGTGTTGATTCCACATGCAATTTCCTTCGTACCGGCTGTCGTTGGAATCGCTTCCGGATTGATAATGCCGACACCCGGCATGACCCCATAGTACTGCAAGAAATTCATGGTGATTTTTTCGGTTTCCTTGCCTGTCAATTTCATTGAGAATTGAATTGCACGGGCGATGCAGGTTATTTGTTTATAATGCGCCTGTTTTTGCTCCCGCAAGCAACCCGCAAAGATTGACCCACGCATACCGCCCGATTTCCGGCAACCATCCTGTCAACTGATGTTAAGCAAACTAAACCCCACACAACGCGAAGCAGTGAAGTATCTGGACGGCCCTTTGCTGGTGCTGGCCGGTGCGGGCAGCGGCAAAACGGGCGTTATCACCCATAAACTGGCCTACCTGATCGAGCAACGCGGTTACTCGCCGCACAGCATCGCCGCCATTACCTTCACTAACAAGGCTGCCAGCGAGATGCGTGAACGCGTCGGCAAGCTGCTGGCCGGGCGCGGTGCCAAGGGACTCACCATCAGCACATTCCATGCTCTGGGCATGCAAATCCTGCGCAAGGAAGCAGGGCTGCTCGGCTACAAGAAACAATTCTCCGTTTTTGACAGCGCAGACACGGCAAAGATTATCAGCGAATTACTCGGCGCGCCGGATAAGCAGGACATCCGCAGCGCGCAGAGCGTGATGTCCGGCTGGAAATCCTCGCTCACCTCCCCGGAGCAGGCGTTGAGCCTGGCTGAAAGTGAAGTGGAGCAGCGCACGGCGCTGCTGTATGCGCGTTATCAGGAGACGCTGCGCGCCTATCAGGCGATGGATTTCGACGACCTGATCCGCCTGCCCGTCGAGCTGTTCCAGAATTTCCCCGAGGCGCTGGAGCGCTGGCAGCAGCGCTTCCGTTACCTGCTGATAGACGAGTATCAGGACACCAACGACTGCCAGTACCGGATGACCCGCCTGCTGGCAGGCAACTATGCCGCGCTCACCGCAGTGGGTGACGACGACCAGGCGATTTATGCCTGGCGCGGCGCGAGCACCGAAAATCTGAAGAACCTGCAAAACGACTATCCGACCTTGCGCGTGATCAAGCTGGAGCAGAATTACCGCTCTTCGCAGCGCATCCTGACCTGCGCCAACCATGTGATCAGCAATAACACCAAACTGTTCGAGAAAAAACTGTGGAGCGACCACGGGCCGGGCGATCCCATCCGCGTGTTTGCGGCGAAGGACGATGCCAACGAAGCGGAGTCGGTGGTAATGCGTCTGCTGGCGCACAAGTTCGAATTTCGCACCCGCTTTTCAGACTACGCCATCCTGTACCGCAGCAACCATTTGTCGCGTATTTTCGAGGAACAGTTGCGCGAACAGAAAGTGCCTTACACGGTAAGCGGCGGTGCCTCGTTTTTCGACCGCGCAGAAATCAAGGATATCACCGCCTACCTGCGGCTGATCGCCAACACCGACGACGACCCGGCCTTTATCCGTGCGATTACCACGCCCAAGCGCGGTATCGGCAACCAGACGCTGGAAAAGTTGGCCAGTTATGCAGGGACGCGCAACATCAGCCTGTTCGAGGCCGCATTCGAAAGTGCCATGGCGCATCAACTCAACGCCCGGCAACACGAAGATCTGCATATCTTCTGCAACTTCATTAATCGCATGGAAGCACGCGCCGGCAAGGAAGTATGCGCCACGGTGCTGGCCGACTTGATGAGCGCCATTGATTACGAGGCGTGGCTGTTCGATAGCCACGAGCCGCGCCAGGCAGAAACCAAATGGGCCAATGTCATTGATTTCGTCGGCTGGATCAACCGCAAATCGGAAGCTGACGGCAAGAACCTGCTGGAGATGACACAGACCATCGCCCTGATAAACCTGCTCGAATCGCGCGAAGATGAAACCGATGCGGTCTCACTTTCCACGCTGCATGCGGCTAAGGGGCTGGAATTCGGCCATGTATTCTTGGTCAGTGCAGAGGAGGGCATCCTGCCGCATGAACGCAGTGAAGCACCGGAGCAGATCGAAGAGGAGCGCCGCCTGATGTATGTCGGCATCACCCGCGCGCAACGCTCACTGCAAGTCAGCTATTGCATAAAACGCAAACAGGGCAAGGAATGGAAGAGCTGTGAACCCAGCCGTTTCCTGGAGGAATTGCCTGCGGATGAAATAGTCCATTCCGGCATACCCCGGGCGGGCAGCGCCCCGCAGGTAAACAAGAAGGAAGGCATGGAGAAGCTTGCCCGGCTAAAAGCGATGCTGGGTTGATCGGGCTTCAGGCAAACTATCCGCTGATACACACGCCCTGGCAAGTCCTGGCAAGATTGCGATTCAAACAAGCGTTTGATACACTTGTTTTAGAGGGTGGTGGTAATTGTAACTAAAGTCGTGGCAGGGCATGAACATGCCGCCAGGCAAACCCAAGCTGCAGCAGCGAGCGGCGGGAGAAACGGGACGATTCATGCCGAGCGCAAATAACTTGAACATACTGAATATTCAATCAGATATATCCGGAAACACGCGTGACCGCTTGCTGGCAGCGGCGCGCAAAGTATTTTCCGAACATGGCTTTCAAGGCGCGACCGTGCGTGAGATTTGCCGTCATGCCGAGGTAAACCTTGCTGCGGTAAATTATCATTTCAGCGGTAAAGAAGCTCTGTTTGTGGCGGCACTCAGTTTTGAGCCATTAAACGCCTTGAGGAATAGTGTCGCTCATGAGAGCGGTGCCAAGGTGCGCTTACAGCGCTTTATCGAGGGTTTTCTGACGCAATTAATGAATGAAAACGGCACGCCGCAATGCCAGTTGATGATGCGCGAACTGATCGAGCCGACTTTGGCGCTCGACAACATTGTGCAGGAGGTCATTGCACCGTTACATGAGTTTGTCAGCCAACTGGTGCGCGATGTGGTGGGCGCCAAGGTTACGCCCGGTGAACTGCGCCGATGTGTGTTCAGCATTTTCGGGCAGTGCCTGTTCTATCGTCATTCCCACGCTGTGATCCGGCGTTTGCATCCCAACTTGCATTATGACAAAAAAGAGATATCAGCGACTGCACATCACATTACGGAATTTACACTTGCCGGTCTGAGGCAGATTGCCGAGAATCCATAACCTGGATTATTGGAAGTGTCATATAGGGTTGGCTGTTTTGTATCGTAGCGCAGCGAGTGATTGATTGGAGATTCTAAGATGAAACGAGAAGTTCCCTGGTTGGTTGGCAAGCCGGTTTTTGCAATCATACTTCTTCCGATGCTGTTCTCAGGTTGTGGCCACAACGATGGGCAGCAAAAGCCAGCGTCTGCTGCGGCAGCCCCGCCCCCCCCCGAGGTGGATGTAGTGACGGTTGCCCCCGGTTCGGTGGTGCTGACGCAGGATCTCCCCGGTCGCCTTCAGGCATACCGGACTGCACAGGTGCGTGCCAGGGTGGAGGGTATTGTCGAGAAGCGCTTATTCATTGAAGGCAGCGATGTAAAGGCAGACGATATGCTGTTCCAGATTGATACACGCAATTATACGGCAGCCTATAATTCTGCCAAGGCAGATGTGGCCGTCGCCCGCCAGACACTGGAACGTTACAAACCCCTCCTTGAAGTGAAAGCCGTCAGCCAGCAGGATTACGATTTGGCCGAGGCCAGGCTCAAACAGGCTGAGTCCACCCTGTCCAAGGCACAACTTGATCTGGAGAATACCCATGTGCCCGCTCCTATTGCCGGACGCATAGGTCGCGCCCAGGTAACGGAGGGTGCTCTGGTGGGGCGCGGTGAAGCTACACTGCTTGCTACTGTTGAGCAGGTTGATCCTCTCTACGCCAACTTTACCCAGCCGGGTGCCGACGTGTTGCGCTTGCAGCAGGCGATCAAGGTCGGCAAACTGAAGCGCGCCGCATCAGCCAAGGTTGAACTATTGCTCGAGGATGGCAGTGTTTATTCCCTGCCGGGCAAGCTGTTGTTCTCCGACCTTGCCGTTGATCCCGGCACGGGCAGTGTCTCGTCACGCGCCGAATTTCCCAACCCGAAACATGAGCTGCTGCCCGGTATGTTTGTGCGCATCCGCTTCCCGGAGGCCAATGCCGACAACACCATCAGACTGCCTCAGCGCGCGGTGCAGGCAGGGCCGCAGGGGCAATTTGTGATGGTAGTGGATGCCGAAAACAAGATTGCGCCGCATCCGGTCAAGACGGGCGGCATGGCAGGGGGTGATTTCGTCATTACCGATGGCCTGAAAGTCGGTGAACAGGTGATCGTCAATGGGTTGCAGAAAGCCAGACCCGGCAGTCCGGTAAAACCTGTGCCGTGGAATCCGGCATCCGGTGTATCAGCGGCAAATGCACCAACAACAACGCCTTCCGCAAAAAAATAGGGATTCGCCGTGCTCGCCCAATTCTTTATTGACCGCCCGATCTTTGCCTGGGTCATCGCCCTGATCATTCTGTTGAGTGGGGGCCTGGCTCTGCGTAATCTGCCGGTTTCATCCTATCCGGCAGTGGCTCCACCCGCCTTGGCTATCACTGTTAACTATCCCGGTGCGTCTTCGCAGGTGGTTGAGGATACGGTCGTTTCGCTGATCGAGCAGGAGATGAACGGGATCGAGCATTTGCTCTACATGGAATCTGCTTCCGAACTCGGCATCGGCACCATTACGCTCACTTTCGAGGCTGGCACCAATCTGGACGTAGCCTCGGTGGAAACCCAGAACCGCGTCAAGCGCATAGAGGCGCGCCTGCCGGAAGATGTGCGCAAACTGGGACTTACCGTAGCCAAGTCGGCACGCAACTACCTGATGTTCGTCTCGCTTTTTTCGCCGGATAAGAGCCTGGACTATGTGGAGCTCGGCAGCTATGTGGCTTCCAACGTGCTGGAGAATATCCGCCGCGTACCGGGTGTGGGTGAGGCGATTCTTTTTGGCACAGAATACTCGATGCGCCTGTGGCTGAAGCCTGAGAAGCTCCACGCCTACAACCTGTCGCCGGGTGATATCAGCGCCGCAGTACGCGCGCAAAACACACAGCTGGCCAGCGGTGAGTTGGGCCAGCTCCCTGCCGCACCTGGCCAACAGATGAACGCGGTCATTGTCACCAAGAGCCGCTTGTCCACGCCCGAGGAGTTCGGCAACATCATTGTGCGGGCAAATCCGGATGGCTCCACGGTGCGGGTCAAAGATGTGGCGCGGGTGGAACTGGGGGCGCAGGATTACTCGATCGCTGCGCGCCTCGACGGCCAGCCGGCTGCTTCCGTTGCCGTACGCCTGCTGCCGGGTGCCAATGCACTGGATACCGCCAAGGCAGTCAAGGCGAAGATGGCGGAATTATCCAAGAGCTTCCCCAAGGGCGTCGAGTGGGCGGTACCGTATGACACCTCCAAGTTTGTTGAAATATCCATCCATGAAGTGTTGGTAACTTTGCTGCAAGCGATGCTGCTGGTATTCATGGTGATGTATCTGTTTCTGGGGAACCTGCGCACCACGCTCATTCCCGCCATCGTTGTGCCGGTAGCACTGACCGGTGCCTTGGTTGGCCTCTATGTGTTCGGCTACTCGATCAACGTATTGACCATGTTCGCCATGGTGCTGGCCATCGGTATCGTGGTGGATGATGCCATCGTGGTAGTGGAGAACGTGGAACGTATCATGAGCGAGGAGGGATTGGCGCCGCGCGAAGCGACACGCAAGGCGATGGGGCAAATCTTCAATGCCATTATTGCAATTACGCTGGTGCTTTCTGCCGTATTCGTGCCGATGGCATTCTTCGGCGGTTCGGTCGGCATTATTTATCGCCAGTTCGCCGTTACCCTGGTTCTTACCATGCTGTTCTCGGCGCTGATGGCGCTGACGTTGACCCCGGCATTATGCGCGACCATGTTGAAGCAGCATGGACACCAGGCGAAATCCGGTAAAGGGCTCTTTGGCTGGTTCAACCGTTTCTTCACCGCCACCACCGCCGGCTACCAATCGGCCATCGGCAAGATATTGCAGCACGTCTGGCGTTATATGGCGCTCTCTACAGTTCTGGTCGCCGCCCTGGCCTGGCTGTTCTTTCACCTGCCTGGCAGTTTTTTGCCGGAAGAAGACCAGGGCTATTTTATCAGCGTGATCCAGCTGCCGCCCGGTGCAGCAACTGAGCGCACGCTGGAGGTGCTGTCGGCAACCGAACAGTTCTATCTCAAGCAGCCCGAGGTGGAGCATGTTATCGGTGTCGCCGGTTTCTCGTTCTTCGGGCGCGGCCAGAACGCAGCCATTACCTTCGTTCGCCTGAAGAGCTGGGATGAAAGGCCGAAGCCGGAAAACTCGGCCTCTTCGCTGGTTCAGCGCGCCAATATGGCGCTGTTCCGCATCAAGCAAGCGATGATATTTGCCGTCAATGTGCCGCCTATCCCCGAGTTGGGCGCGCTCGGCGGTTTCGATTTCCGCCTGCAAGACCGTTCCGGCCAGGGGCGCGAAAAGTTGCTCGAGGCGCGCAACATGGCCTTGGGCCTCGCCTCCAAAAACTCGGTGCTCGCGGGTGTGCGCCCGGAAGGGCAGGAGCCATCGCCGCAATTATTTCTCGACATAGATCGCCTGAAAGCCCGCGCTTTGGACATAGACATGGCTAACCTGAACGAGACGTTGCAGTCGGCTCTCGGCGTCGCCTACATCAATGACTTCGTGCGCCAGAGCCGCATCCTGCGCGTACAGATGCAAGCCGAGCCTGACGTGCGCTCCACGCCCGAAAAAATCCTGCGGCTGCCGGTGCGCAATGCTCAGGGCGGCATGGTGCCGTTATCCGAAATTGCCACGGCGCGCTGGATTGTGGGCGCGCCCAAGCTGGATCGCTACAACGGCCTGCCGTCAATGAAAATTGCGGGTGGCCCGGCGCCCGGACGCAGCAGCGGCGAGGCGATGGCGGCCATGGAAGAAATCGCGGCGCAGTTGCCGCCGGGCTTCGGCTTCGACTGGTCCGGTACCTCATTGGAAGAGCGCCTCTCCGGCAGCCAGGCGCCGTTCCTGTTTGCGCTTTCGGTGGTTGCGGTGTTCCTGTGCCTGGCGGCGTTGTATGAGAGCTGGTCTATTCCTGCTTCCGTGCTGCTGGTGGTGCCGCTGGGCATACTCGGCGCGGTGCTGGCGGTAACCTTGCGCGGCCTGCCCAACGACGTGTATTTCAAGGTGGGCTTGATCGCCATAATTGGTTTGTCGGCAAAAAATGCAATCTTGATTATCGAGTTTGCACGCGATTTCCAGGATCGGGGGCATGACCTGATCGAGGCTGCGCTGGAAGCCTGCCGCTTGAGATTCCGCCCGATTCTGATGACCTCCATCGCGTTTATTGTCGGTGTGTTGCCGCTGGCGATTTCCTCCGGCGCCGGTGCCAATGGCCGCCATGCCATCGGTACCGGCGTCATGGGCGGCATGGTCGCAGCAACCGTGCTATCAGTATTTCTGGTGCCGGTTTTCTTCGTGGTCGTCCGGCGTATTTTCCCCGGCCATACACGGAGGCATCAGGAGGACAGACATGAGTGAGTTTAAACAAGGGGCGAAAGCAGCAATGAACCACCGCCCGAATTTCGCAGTCCTGCTTTCAAGCTGCTTACTGGCCGCATGCACCGCCGTCGGGCCGAATTACCAGCGCCCGAACATGGAGTTGCCGGAAAACTGGCCGGCAAGGCAAGGTGCCACCAGCCAGCCCTTCGCCCACGCCGGTGATGACTGGTGGAATCTCTACGCTGATCCCATCCTTAATAGACTCGAAGATGAGGCGCTAGCTCACAATGCAGATGTCCAAGTGGCGGTCGCGCGGGTATTGGAAGTTCGCGCACAGTTGGGAATAACCGAGGCCGATCAGTACCCAGTAGTCAGTGCGAATGCAAGAGAAAGCCGTACCGAGAGCAGTCTGGCCGGCGCGGTTTTTCGCCCGGCGAATTTTCCGCGCATCCAAAATTCGTCGCATGTCACATTGGATGCAAGCTACGAGCTTGATTTGTGGGGAAAATTCAAGCGTGCCAGCGAAGCTTCCCGTGCGGAATTGCTCGCTGCAGAATCTGCCAAAGACACCGCACGGTTGTCACTGACCGCCCAAGTCGCACAGCAGTATTTTGCACTGCTTGCCATTGACGCTCAGGAATCCATCCTGCGCCGTGTGCTGGACGGGCGGCAGGAAACACTTGTTATGGACAAAAAACGCGCTGAAGTCGGGGTGATTTCCGAGTACGAAATGCACCAGGCTGAAGCAGAAGCCGCTGCCATCCGCTCACAATTGGCCTCAATTGTCCAAGCACGGGACAGGCAGGAGGCCGCCCTTGCCCTGTTGTTGGGGCGCTCGCCGCGCGAAGTCATGGGCGGAAAACTGGATCGGGGTAGCCCAACCCTTATTGCTACATGGGTGCCAGACGGACTTCCGGCGGAATTGCTGCTGCGCAGGCCGGACCTGAAAGAAGCAGAACTGCATTTGATGGCGCTTAATGCCAGAATTGGTGTAGCGCGTGCCCAGTTTTTTCCCTCAATTGGTATCACTTCCTACCTGGGAAATGAAAGCACTTCTTTTGCAAGGCTGTTTTCTGGTCCGGCAGGCATTTTTCAGTTTGCCGCCAATGTCAGCCAGCCTATTTTTAATGCTGGCCGCATTGGCTATAGTGTGGACGCAGAGGAAGCACGCCGCGACCAGGCGCTGATCCAATACAAGCAGGCTGTTGCCAGCGCATTTGCCGATGTGCGCAATGCCTTGTCGGCACAGAAAGCGACTTGGCAGGCTATGGAAGCAGAAAGTATTCGTAGCCAGTCTTTGGCTCAAGCCTACAAGCAAGCCGAGTTGCGTTCTCAAGGTGGAATTACCAGCCGCTTCGAATTTTTGGATATAGAACGCAACTATTTACAAGCCGAGTTAACCAGAATTGATGCTGAACGAAATCAACGTATTGCAGTCTCTGACCTGTTTAAAGCTTTGGGAGGAGGGTGGCAGCCTGCGCTACATGATTCAAAAAACAACAGATGAAACAAAATAATACAACAAATACAATATAATATAGTTTAATATAAGCTTATAACAATATGAATATAAATATAAATATAAATATTATTTATACGGTATATATATTTAGCTTCTTGTTACTCAATTCAGAAATAGTCTCGCGAAACTGGATAGCCCGTTAAGTGATAATCTTGCTTTGGAGATCATGGTACACAGCGGTATGTTTTGGGAACCCGCTTAATCAGGCCGAAGAAGATACGCAAGCGTTTCAGTCGGCGCGGCGCCGCGCCGCCCGCGAATGTTGTACTCCGGTCGCTTGATGGCGCGCAGCAGCTTCTGTTCGTCCGGATCGAAGAAGTTGAACCCCCGCCATCGGATGTCGTTTTCTGTTTTGGACTCAGACAAGTGTTTCAGTTTGCGCCGCCCATCGGAGTGTTCGTCGAGCGAGGAGAGGAATTCGAGATAGTGCCGGTTACAGCCGGTGAGAATTTCCCGCAGGTCGGTCAGGCTGTAGATGGACTTCTTTAGTGGCGCCAGTTCGTGGGTTTCGGTGCCGTTTCGCCAGTTCGTGCGCGTTCGCGTAGTCGAACACGCCGATAGTTTACCTTTTTGGTTCCGGCTCGTCCGGCTTAGGGTAGGCGTGC